>JAAOZY010000340.1 GCA_012274205.1 Betaproteobacteria bacterium | reverse complement strand
TACTTCCACCGACAGGTACCAGAAGCCCAGGAACAGGACGAAGCCGATCAGCATCAGGTACGGACGCGGACTCTTGACCCATTGCGTCAACCTGAACAGCGTCAGACTCATGCCCTGAATGTCGCCTGAGTGCATCTTGCGGTGGATGCCGCGCAATTGCGCGATCAGGTCCGGCACGGTGTAATCGCGCGTGATCATGGTGGCGAAACGGCTCATCACCACATCGCCGGAATCGGGATCGGATTCCAGAATGCGCAGCAGTTCGTCGCCATTGATGCGGATCACCTCGGTCGCCTCCGTGCAGACGGCCGTGGCAAGCCGCGACGGGTAGCGGTTTAGCAGTGCAGCCCAGCCGAACACGTCGCCGCCCCCGAGGATCTGCACCGGGCGGCGCGCATGCACTCCGGGCTCCAGGGCGTGCTCCACCTTGCCGGAAACGATGATGTAGATATCGTCGGCCTTGTCGCCGACGTCATACAACACCGCGCCGCTGTCGTGTCTCACCTGCCAGCCCAAGGCGGCGAGCTTGCGCAGCATCGCGTCCGAGACCACCTGGAACGGCATCGTGCGCTTGAATATTTCCAGCATTGCTTCCGGCTTTATGGTTTCTTGAGCGGGCGCCATTTTGTATCTTCGTCTCTTCCTGTCACAGCCATGAGGATGCGTGCACTTTTCCGGATGCACGCTGCTGCACCCGGAAAAATGCCCGCCCCGTCGGGGCGGGCCTCAGCATTATTTTTTTGGGGCCTGCGAATCCGGCAGGGATGTGACGTCCCCGACTGGCGCGCTGAGATTGCGCTCCTTGAGGATCGCGTTGACGAACTCCGGCATGACCGCTTCCGGGCGCAGCGTCTGCGTATTGATGCTCTTGATGGTGAAAAGGAACGCGGACGCCTTGTCGAGCAGGGCCATGGCATCGGGTGTAAACCCGAACGGCAGAACCAGGCGCGTCTTGACGCCACCCTCGTTCGGGCCGTACTGCCCGTAGAGCGACTTCCACAAGACCCGCTCGCTCATTCCGGTGGTTTGCTCCTTGATGATGCGCGTAACCTCGTCGGCATTCTTCTCGTCGGCAAGGTACAACTCGGCATCGAGTTCCGCGTTAAGCCATGCCTTGACGATATCGGGCCGCTGCTTGATCAAGTCGGCACGCATCGCCAAGAACGCGGCATCGTGTTCGTTGACCGATGCGCCCGACGCAATGCGCTTCGCCAATCCTTCCTCGACCAGGCGCGAGGCCGTCGGCTCCCAGATCACCGCGGCGTCGATCTTGCCGGCGCGGAAGTTGCTGGTCATGACTTCGATGTTCTGGTTCAGGTAGTCCTGCGGGGTGATGTTGTTCTTCTTGAAAACCGCTTGCGTAAAGCGGTCGGAGCAGGCTCCCTTTGCGGTCGCGACCTGTTTCCCGTTCAGCCATTTGAACGCATCGGCCGAATTCGCGAATGCCGGGGCGTCCATGCGCGCGAGAAAGATGTTGCACATGTCTTCGCCCATGCCTACGGCGGACACCAACCGGATGTCCGCCACCGATTGCTTGGTGGTGGAAACGATGGCGGGCATATCGCCCATGTAACCGATCTGCTGTTTGCCGGCGAGCATGTTGTTGACGATGATCGCGCCCTGCAGGCCGATCTGGAATTCAACCGTGGATCCCTTCGGCAGATATTTTTCGTAGAACTTCTTGCCGCGCATGACCACGCCGGACCAGGACTCCGTGTAATAGGGCTGGTATCCCACGACGAGATTGACGGGCGTACCCGGCTTGCCGTAGTCGATATCGGCGGCCAGGACCGGTGCACTGACGAGGGTACCCGCGATCAGAAACGCAGCAGCGAGGTGTAACAGTTGCTTGATCTTCATGCCATCCTCCTTCGTTTGTGTTACGACATCGTTGAACATACACGGTGCACAACTATTGTTATTGGTTCCATCTGCAATCGACTGCGGCCGCTAAGCCGAACCCAATGCTCTGTCTCGCCTCCTCGGCTTCACTTCGCACCCGGCGCGGCGAGAAAGCGCGCGATCAGCGCCGCCAGCCGGCGCATCACGGCAAATCCGGAAGCCGGATCCGATTCCAGCAAATTCAGCGCCTGCCGGCCGTTGATGCGCAGCAGCGCGGAGTTTTCAAGCGCGCGCGCGGTCGCGATGCGGTGCGGATGATTTTCGAGCAGCGCCGCCCAACCGAACACCTCGCCTTTCTTCAGCATGAAGCCGGCCGGGCTGGTGCGCTCGTCGCGCCCGATCTGGAATTCCACCCGGCCCGAATCGAGCACGAAGAAGTCATCGGCGGGATCGCCGGGCCTGTAGAGCACGCTTCCGGCCGCGAATTCCTCGCGCTTCGCCAGCGCGGTCAGCGCCGTGAGCGTGGTCTCGGCGATGCCGGTGAACAGCTCGCCCACGTTGAGCGCGCCCTGCGAGCCGACGTAGATCGCATCGCCCTCGACCGTCACGTCGTAGCGTTCCAGCGGCGCCTCAGCTAGCCCCATCGGCGCGCCGGTGCGGATGTCCCACTGCCAGAGGTGCTGGTGGCAGGTGAGAACCGAGCCGTCGTACAGGCCTTCGCACAAGGGCACGTCCTGGTGCGGGCAGATCGCCTGCACGGCGAAATATTCGCCGCCGGAATTCGCGATCAGCAGCTTCATCCCGCCCCCGGCCTCGCACTCCTTCAGCCCGTTGGCCGGAATCTCGGCGGTCCTGCAGATCAGTTTTCTGGACATGTTGGTGACCGGCCTCAGCTGAACTTGTCGTAACGAATATTATCAGCAGTCAGCTTCGCCTCGAGCAACAACACCCGTATCGACGCGTCCACGGCGGGCGGCGGGCCGGCAAGGTAGGCGCGCACGTTCTGGTAGTTTCCGGCCATTTCGCGCTTGGCAACCTCATGCACGAAGCCGCGCTCGAAGCGCAGCCCGGGATATTTCCTGGCGCTGTCCGCCGGCACGTCCTCGTCGGATAGCGCAATCGTGATCGCAAGCCCGCGCGGAAAATCGGCGCGGAACGCGGATAGTTCATCCAGGTAGAACGCATCCTTCATCGTGCGCACGCCGAAATAGACGTGCCCCTGGTATTGGTCGAAATAGCGCTCCTGGCAGGCGCGCGACAGGATAGCCATCATGCCGGCGATGCCGCTGCCGCCGGCGATGCACAGGATATTCTTCGCCAGGCTCGGGTAGAACGTCGCTTTCCCCATCGGCCCGATCAGATCCAGCTTTGCGCCCGCGGCCTTGTCCGAGAACAGCCATTCCGAGAATCCGCCGCCGGGCTTCTTCTTGATCACGAATTCGAGCAGCCTGGCCTGGCGCGCAAAATTTACCATCGAATAGCCGCGCATTCCGGGCACTCCGGGTGCGGCAATCGCCATGAACTGGCCGGCGTCGAAATCGCAGGGCGCTTCCAGCGCCACTTCGACCGCGATGACGTCGTGGGTGAGCGCGCGCACCGCCTTTACCGTGCCGGACAGCGCCGCCAGGCGGCACGCGCCCGGATCGGCGGCGTAGACGAAGCTCGCGACCTCGACGCTGACATCGCCCTCGGCGGCGCACTGGCACAGCAGAATTTCGCCTTGCTCCGGCTTGAGGAATTTCTTCCCCGGCGCGACCGTCCATGCATCGGAGACCCGGCCCTCGATCAGCCTCGCCTTGCACGTGCCGCAGGTTCCGGTGCCGCATTCGTAGGGCAGGTCAATCGCCGCGCGCAGACCGGCATAGAGGATCTTTTCGCCTGGCTCAGCATCGAACTGGTAGGCTCGATTTCTCGCGTTGACCTGGATGCGCATGCGGGAGAAGGTCCTCGCCGTCAGAACGGGATGTGGTAGCCCGCGCCCATCTCGCGCGTGGCCATTTTGACCACCCGCTTGAGGAGCTTGGGCGCACCGGCGCCGAGCTTGATGGTGTCGTGATAGCGGCCGACCGCGAACAGGCTGGTTTCGCCGCCGTCCAGTGCGGTGCGAAACACCTGCAGCGCCGAAACCACCTCGGCGCGCTCGCCCTCGCCGGCCACCGTGTAGAGGGTCACGTGGCGCGTCAGCGGCGAGTGGTCGCTGTTGTGCCGCGGCAGGTTGGTGAACAGCGTGTCCATGCCCGCCTTGTCGTGGTCCAGCCAGGTCATGTCCTTGCGGATTTCCGGACTGTAGGCGGTGATGCTGTAGCGAAAGCTGTCGTCGCACAATTCCAGGAATCCCTTGAAATTGCCCTCGTCCAGCGCCAGGCTACTGCGGTAAACCAGCTCTTCGATCTGATGTCTGTTATCCATGGTATCGGCCCTATGCTCAGGCGGCGGCACGCGCCGGTTCGGCGTGGCTTTCGCCGTACGGATCGTAGGCAGGGCGTCCCATGCGCTTGCTCCACTCCGCGTAGAAATGGCGCATCCCGATCTCATCGTGAATGGTGCTGTTCTCCTCGCGGCCGTGTATCACCCAGCGGCTGTCGGTGCCTTCGTGCATGGCGCGCCCCTGGCCGTATACCGCGAGCAGATCCTCGTGCAGGTTGCGGCCGAACGGACCCCAGATCGTGTTGTGGTCGAAAACGCGCTCGGCGCGCTGTTCCGGCGTATCGCTCTTCAGACCGAGTCCGCGGAACTCGATCATGACCTTGTCCGGACCGAGCGGTATCGCGGTGTCGATGCGCAACACCGAGGTGCGCAGGTTGTAGGTCATTCCGGGGAACAGGTCGATCAGGATCCAGCCGCCGGGAGCGAGCCCGGGCCAGCCGACCGCCCGCTTCTTGCTGCCGGCGTAGGCGTCGTACTTGATTTCCATCGACCCCACCGACGCGTGGCCGTTCGGGTAGCCGGTATATTTGCGGTCGAAGTAGCCCGGCTGCATCATGCCGGTAATGCGATTGAAGTAGTGGACGAAGTCGTGATAGAACTCACTGTTGGTGTCGTGCCACAGCTTGTAGTTCGTGTTGATCACCGCCTTGTGAAAGTGGAACACCTCCATCGGCTCCTGCATGTGCGGCTCGAGCATATCCAGCGCCGGCCCGATGTACTCGCGCAGCGTGCAACTCTTGTCGTCCAGGTTGACCCAGACGAAGCCGCCGAAGCCGATTTCGGACTTGACTTCGCGCAGTGACGCATCTTCCTTGCAGAAACGGTCCTGATAGCCCTGCTCGGCGCGCGAAATGTCGATGCAGCTGCCTTTGGTATCGAATGACCACGCATGGAAGATGCAGGTCATGCGCTTGGCGTTTCCGGCCGGATCGTAAAGGATGGTGTTGCCGCGGTGCGGACAAATGTTGTAGAAGCTGCGCACCTTCTGGTCCTCGCCGCGCACGATGATGAGAGGCACGCCGGTGGGGTGCGTGAACAGCCGGTAGTCGAAGGCGTTGGCAACCTCGGACTCGTGGCAAGCGATGATCCACGAACCCTTGAACAGCTTTTCCTTCTCCTCCTCGAACAGCGCCTGGTCGGTATAGATGCGCGAATCGACGTAGTGGCTGGACGGAAACTTGGGCTTCGCGGCCCATTCGACCGAATTCTTGGCCATGCTTGTCTCCTTGTTGAAAGTGAATCTCCGGATATCCGTACGCAGATTTCATGCCATGCCAGCGCGCGCCGTCAAAGAAATGATCTCTAAGGGTTTTATGTCGCGCCGGCAAAAATTGCCCGGCACGACGCTGTTTCCACTGGAAACAACACCTCCCGATGAAACATCGGAGAACGTCTCGAAACAGCAAATGGCGGATCGCCCGGTCGCGTCAGCAGCTCGACATGGCTGCCAGGATTGCTGGGTCGATTCCAAAGTCATTACGCTTGGCGTCCACGCACTTGGCGACCGATTCCACGAGTTCCTTTCCCGCGTATCCCTTGGCGACGGCCTCGCGGGTGCAATCGGCGATTACGGAGGCTTGCGTCGCATCCTGGTCATTGGCTGCGGCAACTCCAGCGCAGGCAAGCGCGACGATGCACACGGCGAGCAGGCGTTTCATCCCTGGTTCCTTCGTCTGGTTCGAGGCCGCATGAACTCCCCACATTCATATCACGCAGTACGCGTGCGCCCAAGGCAGCGCCGAACGCAATGGAAAAACAGGTGCCGGGCAGGGCGGCCTGTTTTCCGCCACAAGCAAACGGGCCCCGCAGGGGGCCCGTTTTCCATGACAGCGCTTACTTCACGTCAGGCCGCGGATCCCCTGGAACAAAGCCGTCCTTGTTCGGCATGTTCACTTTTGGCAGCGTTTGCGCGTTCAGGACTTCGGCCTTGCCGATAACGTTACCCTGACCGAGCACATAGGCGACCACCTTGTAGACTTCGTCGTCGGTCAGCGACCCCGGCGCGCTGAACGGCATCGCGCGCTTGACATAGTCGTACACCGATGTCGCGTACGGCCAGTAGCTCTCGACCGTCTTCACCGGCGGCTTTTTCGGATCGTTGTTGACCAGCGTGCCACGCCCGCCGACCAGCGCTTCACCGAGTCCGGCGACGCCCTGCAGCTTGTCCCCGTGGCAGGCGAGGCATTTCTGCTCGTACACCACCTTGCCCTGCGCCCAGTCGCCGCTGCCGGGGGGCAGTCCGCGGCCACTGGCGGGATAAGAGAACATTCTTGACAATTCCGCGGCACTCGGCGTGGCGCCGAAATTCAGCAGCGGCCCGTTGTAGGCGGTCTGCATGTCCAGATGCGTGCCCCGCGGATTGCTTGCACAGCCCGCGACAACTGCCGCTGTTGCAACAGTTGCCACCGCGATTATCAGATTGCGCTTAGAAGTGATGGACATTGCTCACGCTCCCGTTGGCGGCGACGGCCCAGCTTTGAATGCCGTTCAGGTGATAGATGGATGCGATCGGCCCGTTGGTGCCACGCACGTCGGTCAACTGCTTGATGGTTGGCTGCACGTAGCCGGTCTCATCGACGCATCGGCTCTGCAATATCGCCGGCCTGCCATCCCAATACCATGGCAGGCGAAAACGCGTATGGCAAATCGGCAGCACCGGACCCTGCAATTGCGCCTCGCTCCAGGTCTGCCCGCCGTTGGCGGAAACCTCGACCCGGGTGATTTTGCCGCGTCCGCTCCAGGCTAGCCCGGTAATCTCATAGAAGCCCGGGCCCGGCAATTTCATTTCACCCGACGGAAACGTGATCACGGATTTAGCTTCCATGACGAAGGTGAACTGGCGCGCCTTTCCGTTCGGCATGAGGTCGGTGTATTTCGATGTCTCCTCGCGCGTTTCGAACGGAACGTCGCTGAATTCGAGCCGGCGAACCCATTTGATCGAGGTGTTGCCTTCCCAACCCGGCGTATTGATGCGCAGCGGATAGCCTTGCTCGGGCCGCAGCGCCTCGCCGTTCTGGCCGTAGGCGAGAAACGCATCCTCATGCATCTTTTCGATCGGCAGGCTGCGCGTCATCACGGCGCCGTCGTCGCCTTCGGCCAGCACCCACTTCGCGCCAGGCATCACGCCGACTTCCTTCATGATCAGCGCCATCGGCACGCCGGTCCACTCCGAGGTGGAGGTCAATCCGTGCGTGGCCTGCACGGTCTTCAGCGTCGGCTTGGTCCATTCCGTGAGGCCGTTTCCCGAGCACTCCATCATGTGGGTTCTGGAAATGGACGGCATGCGCTTGATGTCGGCCATCGAATATTTTTTCGGCCGCTCGACCATGCCGTGCACGTAGAGCACGTGCTTCGCCGGATCGATGGTCGCAATGCCCGAGTGATGCCGTTCGTAATGCAGCCCGGAGGGCGTGATGATGCCCATGCTGTCCTGGAGCGGCGTCATGGTCCAGGAGGATTCCCTCGTAGGCGTGGGAAAGCGCCAGCGGGCTTCGGTCTCGAATTGCGAGCGCGACCCGTATCCGCCGTCGTCAAAGGTGGGTGTGCCGGGAACCTTCGATGGATCCGCCGGCACCCGCCGGTCAACCGCACCGGACGGAACCGCCGCGTGAACGATCTTCGGCAGCACGCCGGCGCCGACCAGACCCGCCGCGGCTGCCGCCATGAAATGGCGCCGGCTGCTGATGCGCCGAATCGGTTCCGGATCATTACCCTGCCGTTCGGCGAGCCGTGCCCGCTCGGCAAGAAAGTGCTGTTCCGCAACGACCATGTCATCGATCTGTCTGAGCGTCTTCTCATCCAGTTCGAACCGTGCTCTCCCCTTCTTCATTTTTTTACTCCTCCTCGTTGGATTGCCAAACGGTACCCCTGCTCTGTCCTCCATTCCCACGATGCCGACGCAGCGCCATTGCACGGCGGGTATCGATCATTTGTTGCCAGCAACATTGCACGGATAGAGTGCAGTCGTCAAGTACGAATGGGAACCACTCCCCGGCCCCTGCAGCCGTCCTGCCCTGCCAGTCGTTCGATCCGGCCATCGGATACGCAAATAAATACCTCGCCTTATTCGAGGCTTGCAACGCGATTGCGCAGCGCATCATTGATGCCGGCGATCTACATATCAGAACAGCCCCACCACTTTGCCGTTGACGAGGTCGATCTTGTTGGCCGAGGGGACTTTGGGCAGGCCGGGCATGGTCATGATGTCCCCGCAGACCATGACCACGAACTCGGCACCTGCGGCGAGCCGCACTTCGCGTATGT
>JAAOZY010000339.1 GCA_012274205.1 Betaproteobacteria bacterium | reverse complement strand
GTCGCGCACGCGGCGCCGGACGGCTACACCATCCTGCTCGGCAGCGTGGGCTCGCTCGCAGTGGCGCCGCATGTCATTTCCAATCTCGGCTATGTTCCGCTGCGCGATTTCGCGCCGATCACCATGGCGGTGGTGTTCTCCAACGTGCTGGTGGTGCAGGCGTCGCTGCCGGTGCAGACGCTGGCTGATTTCGTCAAACTCGCCAAGGACAAGCCGGGCACGGTGACCTTCGGCTCCTCCGGCATCCTCGGCGCCGGCCACCTGGCCGGCGAGCTGCTGAAAATCCGCGCGAACATCGACATTTTGCACGTGCCCTACAAGGGCGGCGGTCCGGCAATGCAGGGCATGCTCGGGGGGCAGGTGACGTCGATATTTGCCACGCCGGTGTCCTCCGGGGGACAGGTGAAAGCGGGCAGGATCCGCGCGATTGCCACCACCGGCCCCAAGCGCGCGGCGCTGCTGCCCGACGTGCCTACCGTAGCCGAATCTGGCTACCCCGGCTTCGAAGCGATGAACTGGTATGCCTACCTGGCACCGGCGAAGACGCCGAAGGACATCGTGGACCGGCTCAACCGCGAACTGGTGAAGGCGCTGAGCGACCCCGCAGTGGTGGAGCTGCTGCACAAGCAGGGACTGGAGCCCAGCCCGAGTTCCCCAACGGAGCTTGCGCAGTACATGGAGCGCGAGTACGAGACGTGGGGAAAAGTGGTGAAGCAAGCCGGCATCAAGGCGCAATAAACACACTATCGCGCCGCCAACGGTGCAGGAGGAGCAGACGTGGACAAAACACTGGAGCGCACGCGCGAAATCGAAGCCGCGGTGGCCGACATCCGCGCCATTGAACAGGGCGAGGGCGTCACGCGCCAGGCCCTGGCGAAGATACGCCAGCGGCTGATCCGGCTCGCGGCGCGCACCGACCTGTTCACGGCGCAGGATTTTCCGCCGCCTGCGCCCGGCGGGGCGCGCAAGTCCTGCCTGTATCGCCTGTCCGAGGATAGCGACCATCGCTATGCCCTGTACGTCAATTCCTCGCTCGGCGGGCATCATACGCCCGCGCACAATCACACTACCTGGGCGGTGATCGTCGGCGTCGCCGGGGAGGAACTGAACCGCTTCTACGACCGCACGGCCGACAACGGCGTGCGCGAGAAAGGCCAGCACGTAGTGCGCCAGGGCTCGGGCGTGTCTTTCATGCCGGACGACCTGCATTCCATCCACATCGACGCGCCGCTGCTGAATTTCCACATGTACGGCCTGGCGCTGGAGCAGCTGAACCGGCGCGAGTTCTACCGGCAGGAAGAGCGCGACTGGAAAGTCTTTCCGCCGCATTCCGACATCCGCGAAGCGCGCCCGGTGCGCGCATGAGCCCGATGCTGTTCCGCAAGAGTGGAGACCCAAGGCGAAGCGGCAAGCTGGACCTATGAGCCGCGCCATCGCGAGCGCCGCGCTGCGCGAGCTGCTGCTCGCGAACACCGAGCTGGCACTGCTAGACGTGCGCGAGCAGGGGGTGCACTACCAGGGACATCCATTCTTCGCCGCTTCGCTGCCGCTGTCGCGCCTGGAAATGATGGCAGGCGATCTGCTGCCGCGGTGTAGCGCACCTGTGATGCTGCTCGACGGCGGCGGCGAAGACCTGGCCGAACGCGCCGCGGCAAAGCTGGAAGCGCTCGGTTACACCGACATTGCGATACTGGAGGGCGGCTGCGCCGGCTGGGCCGCCGCAGGCGGCGAGCTGTTTTCCGGCGTCAACGTCCCGTCCAAGGCCTTCGGCGAATTCGTCGAGCATCACTACGACACGCCGCGCGTGCCGCCGCAGGAAATCAGGCGGCTGATCGACAGCGGCAGGAAACTCGTCATCCTCGATTCGCGGCCGTACGAGGAATACCACCGCATGAACATTCCGGGCGGAATCGACGCGCCTGGCGCCGAATTGGTGTACCGCGTGCACGACCTCGCCCCGGACCCCGATACGCTGGTGGTGGTCAACTGTGCCGGGCGCACGCGCAGCATCATCGGCTGCCAGTCGCTGAGGAATGCGGGCATTCCGAATGAGGTGGTCGCTTTGAAGGATGGCACCATGGGCTGGGAGCTGGCCGGCTACGCCTGCGAGCGCGGCTCTACTGCGGTGGCGCCGGCTCCCACTGCCGCGGGCGCCGCGCGGGCGCGCGCGGCGGCAGAGCACGTGGCGCGGCGCTTCGAAGTGAAATTCGCGGCGCGCAGCCAGGTCGAGGACTGGCTGCGGGATTCATCGCGCACGTTGTACCTGCTCGATGTGCGCACACTGCAGGAATTCGAGCAGTTGCGCATCGCCGGTTCGCGCCACGCGCCCGGCGGGCAGCTGGTGCAGGCAACAGACGAATTCGTCGGCGTGCGCGGCGCGCGCATTGTGCTGATCGATCCGGCGCGGGTGCGCTCGGTGATGACCGCGTCCTGGCTCAAGCAGATGGGCTGGAGCGAAGTCTGTGCGCTCGAGCCCGAGGGCGGGGACGGCTTCGCCGGCTGGAAGCTGGACAGCGGCGCGCGCGCGCAAATACCGCCGGGTTTAAGGCCGTGGCGCAGCATCAGCGCGCGCGAATTGGTGCAGCGCCAGCAACAAGACGGCGCCACCGTGCTCGATCTTGCGACCAGCCTGAGGTTTCGCGACCGGCACATCCAGGGCGCCTGGTGGGCGGTGCGCGCGAGGCTGGCCGAGGCGCGTGCAAAACTGGCAGGTGCACGCTTGCTGGTGCTGACTTCGGAGGACGGCGTACTTGCGCATCTGGCCGCGCCGGAAGCCGCGGCCCTGTGGCCGGCTGCGCAGGTGATCGTGCTCGAGGGCGGCAACGCAGGCTGGTTCATGCTGAAGCTGCCGGTGGATACCGGCATCGAAAACGCTACCACGTCGCAGGATGACGTCTGGTACAAACCCTATGACCACGCCCGCGACTACGAAAAGCACGCGCGCGCCTATCTCAGCTGGGAAGTCGCGCTGGTCGACCAGATTCAACGCGATCCCACCATCCGCTTTCGCGCCTTCGACTGAGCCGGGAGAGGGCGCGAAGCTGGTCCGCGTTCGGCTGGAAACAGGCGCTACAGCGTAACCCGCGTACCGAGTTCGATCACGCGATCCGGCGGCAGGCCGAAATACTCGGCTGGCGCGGGACTGTTACGCTGCATCCAGCGGAACAGTTCCCGGCGCCAGGTGAACAGACCGCGCTTCGCCGCGCGCGCGAGCGTAGCCTTGCCGAGGAAGAAGGTCGTGTCCAGGGTGTCGAAATGGAGCCCGTGGCGCTCGAGCAGCTTCAATCCCGTTAGCACATCGGGCTGCTCCATGAAGCCGTAGCGCAGCGTCGCCTGGTAGACGCAGCCGCGCTCGATCACCCGCACCTCGGTGCGCTCGATGTCCGGAATCCGCGGCACGTCCTCGTTGGCTATCGTCAGAAACACGATGCGCTGGTGCAGCACCTTGTTGTGCTTGAGGTTGTGCAGCAGCACAGTGGGTACCGAGTCCGGGTCCGGGGTGAGAAACACCGCGGTGCCCGAGACGCGCGGGATATCGGCGCTGCACAGCGCCGGGAAGGCGTCCAGCGGCACGCGCTTGGCGATCTCAAGCGCGGTGAGCGTGGCGGCCGCGCGCTTCCAGGTGGTCAGCAGCACGAACAGCACCAGGCCGCAAGCCAGCGGAAACCAGCCGCCATCGGCGAATTTGGTCGCGTTCGCCAGGAAGAATATCAGCTCCACCGCGCCGATCAGCGCCAGTAACAGCAGAAACAGGGGATTCGGCCGCTTCTTCATCGAGATCGAAACGATGGCGATCAGTGCAGTCGTGAGAACCATGGTTCCCGACACCGCGATGCCATAGGCGGCGGCGATCGCGGTCGAGGTTTTGAACGCAAGCACCAGCAGGATTACCAGTACCAGCATGGTCCAGTTCACCTGCGGAATGTAAATCTGGCCGCGTTCGGTCTCGGACGTGTGCCGCGTCGGCACGCGCGGAAGATAGCCCAGGCGGGTTGCCTGGTTGGTGACGGAAAACGCGCCTGAGATCGTCGCCTGCGAGGCGATGATGGTCGCGATAGTCGCAAGCACTACCAGCGGTATCAGCAGTTCCTGCGGTGCGAGCAGGTAGAACGGGCTTTTTATCGCCGCGGGATCGCGTAGCGCCAGCGCCCCCTGGCCGAAGTAGTTGCACATCAGCGCAGGAAACACCAGACCGAACCACGCCAGTCGCACCGGCGTCGCGCCGAAATGCCCCATGTCGGCGTAGAGCGCCTCCGCGCCGGTCAGGGCGAGGAACACCGCCCCGAGAACGAGAAAGGTCAGTCCGGGTGCGTGCCAGGCGAAGCCGAGCGCATGCCTGGGGTCGAGCGCGGCCAGCACCGCCGGCGTCTGGGCGATCGAAATCACGCCGAGCACTGCGAGCACGAGGAACCACAATACCGTTACCGGACCGAACAGCTTGCCCAGGACGCTGGTGCCGTGGCTCTGCATGGCGAACACGCCGACCAGAACCGCGATGGTGATCGGCACGATCCAGTGCTCGAAAGCGGGCGTGGCGACCGACAGGCCCTCCACCGCCGAGAGCACCGAGATGGCGGGTGTGATGATCGCGTCGCCGTAAAACAGCGAGGCGCCGAAAATGCCGAGCATGCCGACGGTCCAGGTGAGGCGCGGTTGGGTGCGCGTCAGGCGCAGGGCGAGCGCGAGCAGTGCAAGGATGCCGCCTTCGCCGCCGTTGTCGAAGCGCATGACGATGGTCACGTATTTCAGCGAAACCACCAGCGTGACCGACCAGAACATCATCGACAGCACTGCGAGTACGTTCGCCTGGGTCACGGGCAGGCCGTGTTCGCCGCTGAAGGCCTCCCTGAACGCATACAGGGGGCTGGTGCCGATGTCGCCATAGACGACGCCGAGCGCGGCGAGGGTAAGCAGGGCGAGCGAGGATCTGTCGTTCGATCCATCGCCGGACGCGCGTGAGTTCATGGGTACCGTCGTTCAGACTACGCAGGCTGCGCGAGGAGCGCGACTATATGTCGATTGATGCCGCAACGCAACATGGGGGCGGGTGCCGGTCATTCCGGCAAAGCGCTGGCCCTAGTCCTCTTTCTCTGCATACATGACCACTGCGCGCGTGCGCTTCGGCCCGGCGGAAAAACGCTCCATCTTGACCAGGATGGGGTACAGCTCCTCCAGCTTGGCGTGGGCAGCGGCCTCGGTTTGGAAAGTCAGCAATTTTCCATCCGGCCCCTTGATGTCGTGCCACGCCTGCGGATCCTTATCATCTTCCTGAACTTGCAGCTTGAACATCACGGTTTCCTTTTCAATATGAATTGCGCATGCTCCATTCTTGCCCCTAAAGCGCCGGGTGGCAAGCTGTGCCGTGGCGCGGCCGATGCTAGAATTCCCCGGAACTTGACGCTGAAGACGGGAGTGCGGGCATGACGCAGCCGGAGGCCTTGATCGATCGCGTGCGCGGCTGGGTGGAAGCGGCCGCGCGCGTGGTGGTCCTCACAGGTGCCGGCATTTCCACCGAGTCCGGCATTCCGGATTTTCGCGGCCCGCGGGGCGTATGGACGCGCGACCCGCAGGCGGAGAAGCTTTCCGACATACGCTACTACATGGCCGATGCCGAGATACGCAAGAAGGCCTGGCAGGCGCGGCTGGTGCACCCGGCGTGGGAGGCGCAGCCCAACGCGGGCCACGCAGCCATCGCCGCGCTCGAGCGCCGCGGCAAGCTGCACGCGCTGATCACCCAGAATATAGACGGACTGCATCAGAGGGCGGGCAATTCGCCCGAACGCGTGATCGAAGTGCACGGCACCGTGCTCAAGGTGGTGTGCATGAGCTGCGGCTGGAAAGGGCCGATGCAGGAGACGCTGGTTCGCCTCCTGACCGGCGAAGAAGATCCGCCCTGCGGTCTCTGCGGCGGAATCCTCAAGAGCGATACCATTTCCTTCGGCCAGAGCCTGATTCCGGAGGTGATAGACCGCGCCATGCGCTGCGCCGCCGAGGCCGACTGCTTTATCGCGGTCGGCAGCAGCCTGCAGGTATACCCGATTGCCGGCGCGGTGGCCGAGGCGAAAGCGGCAGGCGCGCGGGTGGTGATCGTCAACGCCGAGCCGACGCCTTTCGATGATATTGCCGACGCGCTGCTTGCCGATTCCATCGGCCGGACCCTGCCGCGCATTTTCCAGTGCCCCGATTCGTGACACTCAACACAGGCCTTGCGCCTGCGTCATTTAGTTCCCCCGGCCGGCGCGCCTGAGCGACGCGCCGCTGTGCCGCTGAATCAGTAGTGCGCCAGGCCGGTGCGTTCGTAATGACGCTGGCGTTGCTCCAGGTCGGAGAGGTTGTCTGCCGCCGCGAAGAAGCTGTCGCGATCGTAGTGCTCGGTGCGCTCGAGCCATGCGCCGATGGCCGCGAACATCGCCTTGATCAGGCGCGCGAGTTCGACACTGCGCTCATGCCGAGCGCGCTGCTCGATCGCATCAAAATCGAGGACGATTTCGGCAGCTGCCTCAGTCTCGATATTGCTCCGCACCAAATCCGCCGCCGGCGCGGGCGCTCTGAAAACCCTGACCGCAGGCTCGCCAAAAGCGGCGTCCGGGCGTAGGATGCTGTCACCTTCATACAGGGGGGCGTAAAGTCTCATGTCAAATGTCCTAAAAATGCGCTTGATTCAGCGCAGCTATCGTGTCGTATGTGCAAGATATTACGGAGCAAATAGCCGACAATCCAATCGCATGATCGGATAGCGGCCATCGCTTTCCCTTATGCTGGACATAATGTTATGATGCAATGCAACAAATTTGTCCGAAACCGGCTCGTGCTGCGATTTGCGACGCTCCGATTTTGGGATGCGCGAGGGCAATATCCCCTCGTTTTGCTGCAGTTTTTCCAGTAAACGGAACCGATAGGAATGGAGCTCTACCAACTGCGCAGCTTTGTTGCCGTGGCCGAGGCCGGCCACCTGACGCGCGCCTCGGAAAAATTGCACGTCAGCCAGCCTGCCGTCAGCGCCCAAATCAAGGCCTTGGAGGAGGAACTCGACCTTGCGCTGTTCGAACGCACTTCCAGCGGCATGGTGCCGACTGCCGCCGGCCAAACCCTGCTGGCATACGCGCAGAAGGTACTGACGGCGGCACAGGCTTTACGCAATGAAGCCAAGGCCTTGAAAGGCGAGGTTGCCGGGCGCGTGGGCGTGGTGACGATGTCGGATCCGGGCTTCATTCGCATCGGCGAATTTCTGGGCGCCACGGTCGAGCGCTACCCGCTGCTGCAGCTTGAACTGCATCAGGAGGTGACCGGCGAGGCGTTTGCCAAGGTGCGCGACGGCGATCTGGACGCGAGCTTTTACTATGGCGACCTGGAGCACCGGCTCGTGGGCCGGCAGCGGCTGCGCGGCGTCACCTACCGCGTCGCCGCCCCGGCGGCATGGAAGGACCGCGTTGTCGACGCGGACTGGGACGCCGTCGCGAATCAGCCCTGGGTCACTACGCCTTCGATCAGCAGCCACCATAAGCTGGTGCGCGAGTTGTTCGACAAGCATGGCATGGAGCCGACCAGGGTGGTCGAGGCCGATCAGGAATCGGTGATCGCGAGCCTGGTCGTGTCCGGTGTCGGCCTGTCGCTGATCCGCGAGGAGCTGGCGCTGGAAAAGGCGGCGGCGGGCGAGGTCTGCCTGTGGCGCGACGTGCGCCTCGAGACCACGCTGTGGTTCATCTATCCGCTCGCGCGCCGGGATGATCCGGCGATCCGGGCGCTGCTGGATGTACTGCGCGACACCTGGAAGCTCGGCGAAGAGCAGGCCCCGACTCTGCGCCAGCGGGCCTGAATCGCGCCGGCCTCCGGCTATGCGGCAAGTGCGGTGCGCCCGCGCACGCGATAGAGCAGCGCCAGCACGATCCCGATGTTGAGGAGATTCCAGGCGATGCCGTTGACGAAAGCGGCGCGATAGGAGCCGGTGGCGTCGAAGATTGCGCCCGACATCCAGCCGCCCAGCGCCATGCCGAACAGGGTCGCCATCAACACCGTGCCCACGCGCGCGCCGGCTTCGCGCGCCGTGAAGTGCTCGCGCACGATCAA
Organism: Betaproteobacteria bacterium; assembly: GCA_012274205.1. Classification (GTDB taxonomy): domain Bacteria; phylum Pseudomonadota; class Gammaproteobacteria; order Burkholderiales; family SG8-39; genus 2-12-FULL-64-23. The sequence continues at coordinate 7,778 of JAAOZY010000339.1, read as the reverse complement.
CGCGTAGGCGGGAACGATGCCGCCCTGGAACAGGCCGAACAGCGCCGACACCAGGTACAGCGACACCAGCCCCTTGAACGGCAGGAACAGCAGCAGCGCCACGCACTGTAGCGTCGAACCCAGCAGCAGCGTGCGCAGTCCGCCGATGTGGTCCGAGATCCAGCCGAACGTGAGCCGGCTGACGATGCCGAAACCGAGCATGAGCGAGAGCATCTGCGCGCCGCGCGCCGGGCCGAAGCCGAGGTCGCCGCAATACGCGACGATATGCACCTGCGGCATCGACATGGCGACGCAGCAGGCGACGCCGGCCACGCAAAGCAGCATCAGCAGGGTGCCCGGCGCGAGCCCGAGTGTGCCCTCGGCACCGGCTGCAGCAGTACCCGCCGCCGGCCGCTCCGGAACCGGCGGGCGCGGGCGCAGGAACAGCGCGAGCGGCAGCATCGTGAGCAGGCAGAACAGGCCGATGCCGACAAAGGTCTGGCGCCAGCCGGCGCTGTCGATGTAGTGCTGCATCAGCGGCGGCCAGATGGTGCCCGCGAGATAGTTGCCGCTGATGCAGATTGCGACGGCGATGCCGCGCCGGCGCGTGAACCAGAGCGAAATGTCCGCGACCAGGGGTGCGAACGTCGCCGAGGTTCCCAGCAGTCCGATCAGCATGCCTTGCGCCAGATTGAACTGCCAGATGCTGCCGGCGCTGCCGGCGGCAACGAAGCCCGTGCATAGCCCGAGTGCGCCGACGATCACCGGGACCATGACGCCGTAGCGGTCCGCCAGCCGCCCCATGAGGATGCCGCCGAGGCCGAAGCCGATCATGGTGAAGGTGTAGGGCAGGGACGCGTCGGCGCGCCCGATGCCGAAATCCGCCTGCACGCGCGGCAGCACCACCGTGACCGCGTACATGCCGGAGCCGCCTATGGTCATCAGTGCGAGCGCGGCGGCGAGCCGCGTCCAGGCATAACGCGACTCGGCCAGACTTTCGGTCCGGGTCAAAATCCCTCGAGCACGATTTTGCCCAGCGTGTGTCCCGCTTCGATCAGCTGGTGCGCGCGTTTGAGATTTGCCGCGTTGATCTTGCCGAGATTGGCGCTGAGCGTGGTCTTCAGCGCGCCCGCCTCGATCAGCGCCGCGGTCGCATCGAGCAGATGATGCTGCTCGATCATGTCCGGCGTGTGGAAGCCGGAGCGCGTAAACATGAATTCCCAGGCAAGGCTCACGCTCTTGCCCATCAACGGCGTCAGATCCACGGGCTTCAGCGCCGAGACGACGGCGCAGATTTTTCCTTGCGGCTTGATGATGGGCGCGAACGCAGGCAGCCAGCGGTCGGTGTTGTTGAGGCAGAAGATGTAATCGACTTCCTTCATCCCCAGCGCTTCGAGTTGCGGCGCCAGGTCCTGGTTGTGATCGACGACCTGGTCCGCGCCGAGCGCGCGCACCCAGGCCGCCGATTCCGGCCGCGAGGCGGTGGCGACGACCGTCAGGCCGGCGAGTTTCTTCGCCAGCTGGATCGCGATCGAGCCCACGCCGCCAGCGCCGCCGATGATGAGCAGCGTTTTGCCAGCATCGGCGCCTGCGCGCGAAATGCCCATGCGATCGAACAGGCCTTCCCAGGCGGTGATGGTGGTGAGCGGCAGCGCCGCTGCTTCGGCGAAGCTGAGGTTTGCCGGCTTCCTGCCGACGATTCGTTCGTCGACCAGGTGAAATTCGCAGTTTCCGCCCGGACGCAGGATGCTGCCGGCGTAGTACACCGCGTCGCCGGGCTTGAACAGCACGACCTGCGGCCCGGCCGCCTTGACCACGCCGGCGACATCCCAGCCGAGCACGCGCGGCGTTTTTTCGACCAGGTCCTTGGGCGCGCGCCGCTTGGCGTCGACCGGATTCACCGATATCGCCTTCACTTCGACCAGCAGATCGCGCCCGCTCGCTTGCGGTGTATCCAGTTCCAGGTCGAGAAAGGACTCGGGATCGTCGATGGGCAGATAGCGGTACAGGCCGACGGCTTTCATTCATTTCTCCCCTGAAGCGAAAATTCCCGGCCGCCTATTTCTGCCAGGTGTCCTTCAACGTCACTGCCCGGTTGAACACCGGCGCGCCGGGCATCGAGTCGATGCGATCGGCGACGAAATAGCCGTGCCGCTCGAACTGGAAGCGCTCTTCCGGCTGCGCCTGCTGCAGCGAAGGCTCGAGCTGCGCACTGATTACCTTCTTTGCGTCCGGGTTCAGGTCCAGCAGAAAATCGCGTTCGCCCGCGCCGGGATGCGGTGATTTGAATAGCCGGTCGTAGAGCCGCACTTCGCACTGGTAGGCATGCGCGGCCGAAACCCAGTGGATATTGCCCTTCACCTTGTAGATATCGGCACCGGGCGTGCCCGACTTGCTGTCGGCGAAATAATTACAATGCACCGCGCTGACCCTGCCCGCAGCGTCCTTGTCGCAGCCGGTGCATTCGATCACGAAGCCGTAGCGCAGGCGCACCCTGTTTCCCGCATACAGACGGAAGTAGCCCTTGCTCGGGGCCTCCATGAAATCCTCGCGCTCGATCCACAGCTCGCGCGAAAACGGCAGTGCGCGCTTGCCCAGTTCGGGCTTCTGCGGGTGGTTGGGCGCGAGGCATTCCTCCGCCGCGCCTTCGGGGTAGTTGTCGATGACGAGTTTCACCGGATCGAGTACGGCGGTGCGCCGCGGCGCGACCTCGTTCAGGTGCTCGCGCATGCATTCTTCGAGCACGCTGTAGTCGATCCAGGCGTCGGACTTGGACACGCCGATGCGCTCGGCGAACAGGCGGAAGCCTTCGGGGGTGTAACCGCGCCGGCGCGCCGCCACCAGGGTCGGCAGGCGCGGATCGTCCCAGCCGTCGACATGCCCTTCGTCCACCAGCTGGATCAGCTTGCGCTTGGACAGCACGACATAGGAGAGGTTGAGCCGGGCGAACTCGATCTGCTGCGGCAGCGGCCGCGCCAGCAGCCCGCCTTCGGACAGGCGCGCCAGCAGCCAGTCGTAGAACGGGCGCTGGTCCTCGAATTCGAGGGTGCAGATGGAATGGGTGATCTGCTCCAGCGCGTCCTCGATCGGATGGGCGTAGGCGTACATCGGGTAGATGCACCAGGTGTCGCCGGTGCGGTGATGCGTCGCCTTTCTGATCCGGTAAATCGCCGGGTCGCGCAGGTTGATGTTGGGCGAGGTCATGTCGATTTTCGCGCGCAGCACCATGCTGCCGTCCGCATGTTTGCCTAAGCGCATCTCGCGCAGCCGCGCGAGCGATTCGGCCGCCGGGCGCTCGCGCCAGGGGCTCGCCTGGCCGTGCTCGGTGAGCGTGCCGCGCGTGGCGCGCAGCTCCTCCGCGCTCTGCTCGTCGACATAGGCGTGGCCGGCGCCGACCAGGTATTCGGCCGCCTGGTACATGAAATTGAAGTAGTCGCTCGCATGGTACAGGTGCTCGGTGCCGTGGGCGCTCCAGTCGAAGCCGAGCCAGCGCACCGCCGCGAGGATGGAGTCGACGTACTCCTGTTCTTCCTTTTCCGGATTGGTGTCGTCGAAGCGCATGTGGCACACGCCGCCGTAGTCGCGCGCGAGGCCGAAGTTGAGGCAGATCGACTTGGCGTGGCCGAAGTGCAGGTAGCCGTTGGGCTCGGGCGGAAAGCGCGTGCGGATTCTGGCCGGATCGGAAGGTGCGCCCGCGTGCGCCGCCGCCGGGCCGGGCCGCCCGCCCCAGGTGCGCGAGGCGTACCTGCCGCTGGCCAGGTCCGTGTCGATGATGTTGCGGATGAAGTTGGTGAAGTGCGCGGCGGGTGTGACGGCCGGCTTATTCATGGCTGGGCATGGGCGTGGCGGTAGGCATGCACGATTTTACCCCAGCGCGCAATCCCGACGCAGAAATCCAAGCATGCGGCCATGCCCGCCGCCGCTGCGATATTGTATGATCGGCATCGTTCGCTTCCCCTACACCCTCACGGAATCCACATGAAACCAACCGCCGAGTCCGCCTGGCCCGACGCGCTGCACGCGCTGCTGCGCGCGGCCGAAGTGCGCCAGGTGGCAATCGTCCCTGACGCGGGGCATGCACGCCTGATCAGGCTGTGCGAAAAAGACAAATCCATGCGCGTGGTCAGGCTCACCACCGAAGAGGAGGGTGTGGCGCAGCTGGCGGGCGCCTGGCTCGGCGGCGAAAAGGGCGTGCTGCTGTTGCAAAGCAGCGGCGTGGGCAACTGCATCAACATGCTCACCCTGCCGATCGCCTGCCAGTTTCCGCTGCTGATGCTGGTCACCATGCGCGGCGACCACGGCGAATTCAACCCGGCGCAGATCCCCATGGGCAATGCGACCCAGGCGGTGCTCGAAGCGATGGGCGTGATCGTCAAGCGCGCCGACACGTCCGGGGAGATCATCGAGATGGCGTCGGGGGCGCTGCGCCTCGCTTTCAACACCTATCGCCCGGTTGCGCTCTTGATCGGACAGCGCGCGCTCGGTGCCAAGGACTTTCGCAAACTCACCCAGAGCGTGTCCCAATGAGCAAACAAACAGGCAGACGACTGCATCGTCGTGAAGTCGTGAAGCAGCTGCTGGCCGGGCGCGGCGGGCTGCTGGTGGTCGGAGGGCTGGGCGCGCCCACCTGGGACATTACCGACGCCGGCGATCACGAGCTCAATTTTCCGCTGTGGGGGGCAATGGGCGGGGCGGCGATGATCGGCCTCGGCCTCGCGCTGGCGCAGCCGAAGAAAAAGGTGCTGGTAATCACCGGCGACGGTGAGATGCTGATGGGCACGGGCGCGCTTGCCACGATTGCGGTGCAGCGGCCGCGCAACCTCTCCATCGTGGTGCTCGACAACGAACGCTATGGCGAGACCGGCATGCAGGAGACGCACACCGCGCACGGCGTCGACCTCGCGGGGATGGCCAAGGCCGCCGGCATCGCGCACAGCTACAGCGTGCGCACCGGGGCGGAGGTGTTGCAACTGAAACAGCGCATCCACGCCGGAGCGGGCACCGTGTTCGCGCAGGTCAAAATCGATGCGGAGCGGCTGCCGCTGGTGCTGCCGCCGCGCGACGGCGCGCTGCTGAAAAACCGCTTCCGCGCCGCGCTGCTGGGGCCGCAGGCGGCGCATCAATAGCCATCGGACCAGCACGGCGATCATTCAACCCCTGAAGGAGCATACGCATGGACAAGAAAACCTACGACGAAGGGCTCGCAGTCAGGCGCGCCGTGCTGGGCGCCGAGTACGTGGACAAGTCGGTGAAGGCGCCGGACGAATTCAGCAAGCCGATGCAGGATCTGGTGACCGAATACTGCTGGGGCACGGTGTGGACGCGGCCCGAACTCGACCGCAAGACGCGCAGCTTCCTCAACCTCGCCATGCTCACCGCGCTCAACCGCCCGCACGAAATCAAGCTGCATGTGCTCGGTGCGCTCAACAACGGCCTCAGCCGGATTGAAATTCGCGAGGTATTCCTGCAGGCGGCGATCTATTGCGGCGTGCCCGCGGCGCTGGACGCGATGCGCGTGGCGAAGGAAGTGTTCGCCGAGGTTGACGCGAAGAAATGAGCACGGGGACGGGCAACTACGCGGTCGGCTTCGTCGGCATCGGCAAGATGGGCCTGCCGATGGCGACGCGCATCGCCGCGCACGGCTATGCGCTGCATGCCTACGATGCCTCGGCGGCAGCGCTCGAGGCGATCGGCGCCGTGGGCGGGGTCACGCTGGCGCCCGGCCTCGCCGCGCTTGGACGCGCCTGCGAGGTCGTGATCCTGATGCTCCCCGACAGCAGCGTGGTGAAGCAGGTGCTTTACGGAGAGGGCGATGCGCTGGCCGCGCAGCTGAAGCCGGGCGCGGTCGTCATCGACATGAGTTCGTCCCGTCCCGGTGTCACACGCGAGCTCGGCCCGCGCCTGAAGCAGGCGGCCGTGGACCTGATCGACGCGCCGGTGTCGGGCGGGGTGAAGCGCGCCATCGACGGATCGCTCGCGATCATGGCCGGGGGCGACGCGGCGGTGATTGCCCGGCTGAAGCCGCTGCTCCTGAGCATGGGCAAGTCGGTGATCGAAACCGGGATGCTCGGTTCGGGTCATGCAATGAAGGCGCTCAACAACTATGTATCGGCAGCGGGCCTGCTCGCCGCGTGCGAGGCGCTCAAGGTCGGCGCCGAATTCGGCATTGCGCCGGACAAGATCGTGGCGGTGCTCAACGCCTCCACCGGCAAGAACAACAGCACCGAGAACAAGCTGATGCAGTTCATCGTTTCCGGGCAGTTCAACTCCGGCTTCAGCCTCGGGCTGATGAAGAAGGACATCAACATCGCCACCGACCTCGCGCACAGCCTGGGGGCGCAAACGCTGCTCGGCGAAGTCTTGCTCAAATCATGGGCCGACGCCGAGGCGAAACTGAGCGGCGCGGCGGACCACACCGAGATCTATCGCATGCTGGAAAGCTAGGTCGCGCTGCGCGCTTTGGTTCAGTCGCGCAAACCTGCGTCGTCGTCGGGGCTGCCGGCAGTGTCTATCGCTTCGGCAATGATCAGATAGACGCCGAGCAGCAGGATGGAGATACAAAAGACCAGGCCGATGGCGAATAGTGCATACGGCATTGGCGTCCCTCCTTGTTGTCCGCAATCCATGGCGTTGCCGCCACCCTTGCTTGGAATCGAGTGTGCCGGGGGCAAGAGGGGCAGGCATCGTTCAAATGGATGAAATGCAGATCACGCCTGCCGCGCCGTCCGCTGCGCGGCCTTCCGCGTCAAGGTAAATAGTTCACACAGCCGCGCAGCAACTGTTACACCCCTTGCCCCACTGCCGTTTCTACACTGCAGGCATCGTTACGCACAGGGAGAAGGGCATGTACGACACTCAGATGGACGGTCACGGCAGTTTCGATGACGCCTTTGCTTCGCCCGCGGGCTACGCCAATGCGCTGCGACCGAGCGCCGTTCCAGGCGGGAGCGCGGGCCTGCACTCCGGCATCCTTGTGAGCCTGCTGGATGAAATCGACTACGGCCTCATCGTCCTCGGCGCCGATGCAAAGATACTGCATGCAAACCAGCTGGCACGGCAGGAACTGGGCGCGGAGCGCTTTCTGCGGCGGCGCCAGGGCCGGCTCGGCGCGAGCTCGGCGCGCCACGGCGCGAAACTGGATGCCGCGCTGGCAAGCATCCATCACGGCCAGCGCAGCCTGCTTGCCTTGAATGGATGCGATGGGGAACTGGCGCTTTCCTTCGTGCCGCTGAGTGCGGGTGCGCCCTCCGCTGCCCCCGATGCGCCTTTCGCCCTGGTCGTTCTGGGCAAGCGCGACGCCTGCGAAGCACTGACGCTGCGGCATTACGGCCAGATCCATGGCCTCACCGGGGCCGAGCAGGCGCTGCTGCCCGCGATCATGCGCGGATCGAGCGTCGGGGCGATCGCGCAGCAGCAGCGCGTCGCCCTGTGCACGGTGCGCACCCAGCTGGGAAGCATACGCGAGAAGACCGGCGCCGCGTCGCTGCGGGTGTTGATGGCGCGCCTGACCAGCCTCCCGCCGATCCGGCCCTTGCAGGAGCTGCTGCAGGCACACTGAGGATTTGCATTCAGTCATTGCAGCGGCGGATTCCGCGTTCCGCGCGCAAGGAAGAGTCCGTAACAAAACGAGGGGATACGCCCCGAAGGTCTCGATCCCGCTTGACGTGAAAGTCCCCTTGGGGGACCTCCCCTCGTGCTCCCCTGATTCGGCCCGTAACCTAAGGACTTTTGTTACGGACCCTTAGTCTGCTCCATTCGTCCACCTTCGGCCATTTCGGTACGGCTTGCGCCGACGCCGT
>JAAOZY010000338.1 GCA_012274205.1 Betaproteobacteria bacterium | reverse complement strand
GGAAGACTGCGGGGCTGTACGACATGCAGGACGTGCTCGGTCTGCGCTGAACGGGCGCGGCCCGGCGTAAAAACTCCTGCCGCGCGCTTCCTCGAGGGGAAGACTGCGGGGCTGTACGACATGCAGGACGTGCTCGGTCTGAATTAGTCCGAATTGCGCGGCCGGCGGCCGGGTTTGCCGTGAACTGCGCTTCGGGGTTATAATCAGCCAGTTTGACGGGACGGAACAGCCACTGTTTCTGTCCCGTTTCTGTATATAAATCCTGGAGTTAGCCGTGCCTTCGCCGTTCCCGTCCGCCCTACTCGCGCTCGCAGACGGAACGGTATTCAGCGGCATCGGCATCGGTGCCCCCGGCAGTTCCGTCGGCGAAGTGGTGTTCAACACCGCCATGACCGGCTACCAGGAAATCCTCACCGACCCTTCGTACTGCCGCCAAATCGTCACGCTGACCTATCCGCACATTGGCAACACCGGCGCCAATCGTGAGGACGAGGAGTCGGCGCAACTGTACGCGGCCGGCCTGGTGATCCGCGACCTGCCGTTGCGCGCATCGAATTTCCGCAGCGAGCAAAGCCTGCCGGATTACCTCAAGGCCAACAAGCTTGTCGCCATTTCCGGCATAGACACGCGCAGGCTCACGCGCATCCTGCGCACCGGCGGGGCGCAGTCGGGCTGCTTGGTGACGGCCGCGCCGGGCGCAAACCTGGGCGAAGCGGACGTGGCGCGTGCCCTGGCCGCGGCGCGCGGGTTTCCCGGGCTGGCCGGCATGGATCTGGCCAAGGTGGTTTCGGTGCGCGAACCCTACGACTGGAGCGCGGGCGCCTGGGCCTTGGGCACCGGCTACAGGAAGATCGAAAATCACCGCTTTCATGTCGCCGCTTACGACTACGGCATCAAGCGCAACATACTGCGCCTGCTGAGCGAGCGCGGCTGCAGGGTGACCGTGTTTCCGGCGCAGGCGCCGGCCAAGGCGCTGCTGGCGGCCAAGCCCGACGGCGTGTTCCTGTCGAACGGGCCGGGCGATCCCGAGCCCTGCGATTACGCCATCGAGGCGATACGCGAAATCGTCGACGGCGGCGTGCCGACTTTCGGCATCTGCCTGGGCCATCAGCTGCTCGGCCTGGCTTCGGGCGCGAGGACGGTGAAAATGAAATTCGGCCACCACGGCGCCAATCACCCGGTGAAGGATCTCGATACCGGGCAGGTGGTGATCACCAGCCAGAACCATGGTTTTGCGGTCGATCCGGCGAGCCTGCCGGCAACGCTGCGCCCGACCCATGTTTCCTTGTTCGACGGCAGCCTGCAGGGCATGGCCCGCACCGACCGGCCCGCGTTCTGCTTCCAGGGCCATCCGGAGGCGAGCCCCGGGCCGCATGACATCGGCTACCTGTTCGACCGGTTTGCGAAGCTCATGGACGAGAGAAAGAGTCCCTGATGCCCAAGCGCACCGACATCCGCAGCGTGCTGATCATCGGCGCCGGGCCGATCATCATCGGCCAGGCCTGCGAGTTCGACTATTCCGGCGCGCAAGCGTGCAAGGCGCTGCGCGAGGAAGGATACCGGGTCATCCTGGTCAACTCCAATCCGGCGACCATCATGACCGACCCGGAGATGGCCGACGTCACCTATATCGAGCCGGTGACCTGGCAGATGGTCGAAGCGATCATCGCCAAGGAGCGTCCGGACGCGCTGCTGCCGACCATGGGCGGGCAGACGGGTCTGAATTGCGCGCTCGACCTCGCCAGGCACGGCGTGCTGGAAAAATACGGCGTCGAAATGATAGGCGCCTCGCGCGAGGCCATCGACAAGGCGGAGGACCGCGAGAAATTCAAGCAGGCGATGAAGTCCATCGGCCTGGACTGCCCGCGCTCCACGCTTGCGCACAGCATGGAGGAGGCGCTGCAGGTGCAGGCCGCGATCGGCTACCCGGTGGTGATCCGGCCCTCGTTCACGCTCGGCGGCTCCGGCGGCGGCATCGCCTACAACCGCGAGGAATTCGTCACCATCTGCGAGCGCGGCCTGGACGCCTCGCCGACCAAGGAACTGCTGATCGAAGAGTCGGTGATCGGCTGGAAAGAATTCGAGATGGAGGTGGTGCGCGACAAGGCCGACAATTGCATCATCATCTGCTCGATCGAGAATCTCGATCCCATGGGGGTGCACACCGGCGATTCGATCACCGTCGCGCCGGCGCAGACGCTGACCGACAAGGAATACCAGATCATGCGCAACGCCTCGATCGCGGTGCTGCGCGAAATCGGGGTGGAGACCGGCGGCTCGAATGTGCAGTTCGCGATCAATCCGGCCGACGGCAAGATGGTGGTGATCGAGATGAACCCGCGCGTGTCGCGCTCCTCGGCGCTCGCTTCGAAGGCCACCGGTTTCCCGATTGCCAAGGTCGCGGCGAAGCTCGCCGTGGGCTATACCCTGGACGAGTTGGCTAACGAAATCACCGGCGGCGCGACACCGGCTTCCTTCGAGCCGAGCATCGATTACGTGGTCACCAAGATACCGCGTTTCGCCTTCGAGAAATTTCCGCAGGCCGACACCCGCCTCACCACGCAGATGAAGTCGGTGGGCGAGGTAATGGCCATCGGCCGCACCTTCCAGGAATCGTTCCAGAAGGCATTGCGCGGCCTCGAGACCGGCAGCGACGGCCTGGACGAAAAAACCACCGACCCGGAGGTGCTCGAGGACGAGCTCGGCGATCCGGGGCCGGAGCGCATCTGGTACGTGGCGGATGCCTTCCGCTGCGGCTTCAGCTTCGATAAGATCCAGGCCGATACGCACATCGACCCCTGGTTCCTGGCGCAGATCGAGGACCTGCTGCGGCAGGAGGGCGAACTCAAGGGCAGGCACCTGGCCGACATCGACGCGCCCGCGCTGCTTGTGCTCAAGCGCAACGGTTTTTCCGACCGGCGCCTGGCCAAGCTGCTGTCTGCGACCGAACGCCAGGTGCGCGAGCGTCGCCATGCGCTCGGCCTGCGGCCGGCATACAAGCGCGTCGATACCTGCGCCGCGGAATTCGCGACCAATACCGCCTACATGTACTCGACCTACGAGGAAGAGTGCGAAGCCGCCCCCACCGCGCGCAGGAAGGTGATGGTGCTCGGTGGCGGCCCCAATCGCATCGGCCAGGGCATCGAGTTCGATTATTGCTGCGTGCACGGGGCGCTGGCGCTGCGCGAGGACGGCTTCGAGACCATCATGGTCAACTGCAATCCGGAGACCGTCTCCACCGACTACGATACCTCGGACCGCCTGTATTTCGAGCCGCTCACGCTGGAGGACGTGCTCGAGATCGTGGACAAGGAGAAGCCCTGGGGCGTAGTGGTGCAGTACGGGGGCCAGACGCCGCTCAAGCTCGCGCGCGACCTGGAGGCGAACGGCGTGCCCATCATCGGCACCAGCCCGGACATGATAGACGTGGCCGAGGACCGCGAGCGCTTCCAGAAGCTGCTGCAGACGCTCAAGCTGAAGCAGCCGCCCAACCGCACCGCGCGCAACGAAGCCGATGCGCTCGCGCTGGCCGTGGAAATCGGCTATCCGCTGGTGGTGCGC
>JAAOZY010000337.1 GCA_012274205.1 Betaproteobacteria bacterium | reverse complement strand
CAGGCGCTGCGCGCGCTCGCGCATGATATTGACGCCGAGGTGATGGCGCAGATGCGAATGCTGCTCGGCGCCGCCCAGGCGCTGGCCGAATGCGTAAAAACCGAGGCCGTCGTCTTCCACCGCGAATCGGTACTCGCCACTGGCGAGCTCCATGCTGAGGCGGGCGTGCTTGGCGCCGGAGTGGCGCGCCACGTTCGCGAGCGCTTCCTGCATGATGTGGAATACCTGGCCTTCCTCTTCCACACTCAGATCGATGTCCGTGGTGCGGTTGTCCAGGGTGAGCTCGATGCCGGTGCGGTCGTGGAACCGTGTCCTGAGTTCCCCCAGCGCATGCACCAATCCGAGCGGATCCATGCGATTGCGGAACTGCGACAGGAGTTCGCGCAGGTCGGCATAAGCGCCGTCCAGCGCCTGCTGCACTTCGCCGGCGTGTTTGAGGGCGCGCGGCTGCTCGCTCGCGTCGAGCGCTTCCTGCATCATGGCGAGCCGGATCTTCATGTATGCCATGGTCTGGGCGAGCGAGTCGTGCACTTCGTTGGCGATCAGCTGGCGTTCGCTCATCAGTGTCATGCGCATGTTCTCGCGCAGCAGGCGCGCGTTTTCCAGCGCCATGCCTAGGTGCTCGCTGATCGATCGGAACAGCAGCCCGAGTTCCTCCGGGGTGTCGCGCTTCTCGGCAAAAAACAGCGCGTACGCGCCCAGCACCCGGCCGACATGGCTCAGAGGGACCACCAGGGTGGTGCCGAGCTGGCGGAAATAATCCGAGCCGGTCTGCGCCACGCAGTGCTGCAATTCGAAACTCTGGCGCACGGCGTCGTCACCTACAGCGGCGCCGCAGATGCCGCAGTCCATGGGTACCAGCTGTTCCTGCGCCACCAAATCGGCCGGCAGGCCGTGCGCAGCGACGAGCCGCATGTGGGTGCCGTCGCTGGTCACCACGCGCACCACGCCCGCCTGAGCGCCGGCCAGCCGGATCATGGTCCCGAGAGAGCGCTCGAGCAGCTTCTCGGGGTCGTGCCCCTGGGCGAGCACGCTGGTGAGCTCGGATAGCGCACGCAGGGCCTGCAAATCGGTTTCGTGTGCAGGGCCGCCGGCCTGCGGCAAGCGTATGCCCGGTTCGTTCATGGCGTGCTCCATTGATGCCGGCGGCATTGCCCGCCGGCGCCGTCTCCTCCTCTGGAGAAATACTACCACGGCGGGGGGCGCTCGCCGGCGCAGCGACCGCCTGAAACCGGTTCTCACAAGGGGCGTGCCGACGCGCCCCGTCTTGGTTACAATGGCAGAATTGCGCAGGACCCACCGTTTACAAGGAGAAAGCGACCATGAATTTCGACAAGGATCTGGATGCGCGCGGCCTGAACTGCCCGTTGCCCATATTGCGCGCGAAAAAAGCGCTGACCGACATGCAGAGCGGGCAGGTGCTGCGCATCGTTTCCACCGACGTGGGCTCGGTCAAGGACTTTCAGGCATTCTGCAAGCAGACCGGCAACGAGCTGCTGTCGCAGAACGAAGCCAACAACGAATTTATGTTCTTCCTGAAGCGGAAGTAGGCGGTCCGCATTTCGCGGATTGCGCTGCGCGGCTTGGCTGTGCCGTGCAGCGGTTCATCGAGGGTGATGCAGCGTCCGGCCGGCGAAATCGTCGGGAATCCTGACGAGACGCTGGGCTATTAGGCAAAGCTATTGAGTAATTAGATAATTCGGATGGAATACCGCTGGTGCCTTGGTGCATGATGGTACTAGTAAAAAAAATACCCTAGCGTATACTGGGACACGAACCGGAGGAAATTATGGGTGCCACACCTGACGTTGCACTGATAGAGCAGATCGTCCGCCAGCGGCTGGACGAAATCCTGCCGCAGAAAATCGAGGAAAAGATGGCCGAGATGAAGGCGAACAAGACGCCTTCAATGACCATCATCGCAACCAAGGGAACGCTGGACTGGGCCTATCCGCCTTTCATCCTCGCATCGACCGCAGCCGCCCTCGGCTGGAACGTGTCGATATTCTGTACCTTCTATGGCCTGCAGCTGCTGCGCAAAGACATTTCGGGCCTCAAGATCAGCCCGCTGGGCAATCCCGGCATGCCGATGAAAATGCCCTTCGGTCCGGACTGGTTCAAAGGTATCAACTGGAACATTCCCAATCTGGTGCAGGCCGGCATCCCCGGATTCGAATCCTTCGCCACCACGCTGATGCAGCAAACGATCAAGAACAATGGCGTGGCTGACATTTCCGAATTGCGCTCGCTGTGCCTGGAGGCCGGCGTGAACATGATCGGCTGCCAGATGACGGTCGACCTGTTCGGTTTTACCCACGAAGATTTCATCCCGGAGGTGAAGGAATACTGCGGCGCCGCCTCGTTCCTGCCGATGGCGCAGGAAGCCGACGTCACGCTGTTCATCTAGAAAATACCAATAAGATCCGCGGGGCAGGGAGAGCCTCCGGACCGGTACCAGACTCGTTGTACACGCTCGTTACCACGCTCGTTACGATTATTCCAAGAGAAAGGGGATTGAAATGAAACGCACAGTACTGGCATCCGCGCTAGTGGCGGTGTTTGCGCTACCGTCCATCGCGCTCGCAACAGACGGATATTTTCCGCACGGCTACGGCATGAAAGCCAAGGGCATGGGCGGCGCGTCGATTGCCATGGCGGATGACGCCTTCGGCGGCGCGAACAATCCGGCGAGCATGGTATGGGTCGGCAACCGCTTCGACATCGGGGTGGACCTGTTCAGCCCGAAGCGCAGCATCGAGCGCACCGGCAGCTCGGGCTTCGGCACCGGCATGGACGGCGCGGTTGACAGCGGCAGCAACCTGTTCGCGATTCCGGAGATCGGCTACAGCAAAATGCTGGGCTGGGACATGGCGGTCGGGGTCAGCATCTACGGCAACGGCGGCATGAACACCGATTTCAACGGCGGGCAGATTGCCGGCGGCGGCGTCAACGCCTGCGGCACCGGCGCGGGCCAGTTCAACCAGGCGTCGGGCGAGGCGGGTCCGTATAACCTGCTTTGCGGTTCAGGCAAGCTGGGCATGAACCTGGAGCAGCTGATCATTGCGCCGACCTTCGCCAAGAAGATCAACAAGGACAATTCTCTGGGCATATCGCTGCTGGTCGCGCGCCAGACCTTCAAGGCCGAGGGCCTGAGCGCCTTCTATTCGTACACCACGCCCGGCGGCGTGCTGGGCACGCCATACGCGTCGGGCAACAACCTGACCAACCGCGGCAACGATTCGACCTGGGGCTATGGCCTCAAGCTCGGCTGGATGGGCAAGGTTACGGATACCGTGACCCTGGGCGCCGCCTACACCAGCAAGGTGTCGATGGCCAAGTTCGACAAGTACAAGGACTTGTTCGCAGGACAGGGCTATTTCGACATCCCGGAAAGCTTCAGCCTCGGTATCGCCGTGAAGGCGTCGCCGAAATGGACCATCGCCGCCGATTACGAGCGCATCAGCTACGGCGGCATCAAATCGATCACCAATCCGAGCACCAACGGTGGCCTGACCATCGGCGGTACGCTCGGCTGCGATTCCTGCCGCGGCTTTGGCTGGGACAGCGTCAACGTGTTCAAGCTCGGTGCTGAATACCAATACAACCCGAACCTGATCCTGCGCGCAGGTTACAACCACACCGACAACCCGATCCAGAGCCGCGACGTGACTTTCAACATGCTTGCGCCCGGTGTGGTCAAGGATCACGTGACCGCCGGATTTACCTACAACCTGAACAAGGAATCGGAGCTGACCATGGCCTATATGCATGCGTTCAAGAACTCCGTTTCGGGCCCGAGCCTGTTCAACCAATGGCTGGGCGACAACGCGACCGACAAGATCCAAATGTATGAAAATTCCCTCGGCATCGCTTACAGCATGAAACTGAAGTAAGCGCACCGACCGGAAAACACGCAATAGAAGAAGGGCTGAGGGCCAAACGCCTTCAGCCTTTTTTTTCACATCTCGAAGCGCAAGTTCATTCCTCCTGGAGGGGCATCATGTCCATCATCCGCAAGACCCTGGTCGCCGTAGTGCTGGCGCTGTGCGCCACGCTCGCCCTGGCGCAGGACGCCGTACTGAAACCGTTCGTACTCGCATCGAAGGGGCCGGGGAATCCGGCGCAGACACTCGAGGCCACCAAGGCGGCGCTCACGCAGGCGGGCTTCACCATCGCCGGCAGCTATTCGCCCTACGCGGGCGCGACCATCCTCGGCGTCACCAACGACGAACTGCGCAGCACTGCGGCCAAGTCCGAACGCGGCGGGTTCGGCGCGGCGGTGCGCGTTGCGGTGACTCAGGTCAAAGACCAGGTGCAGGTCTCCTACACCAATCCGCAGTACATGGCCAACGCTTACCGCATGGCGGGGGAACTCAAGGAAACGTCGGCAAAACTGCAGGCCGCGCTCGGCCGGATCGAGGAATTCGGTGCCGCTGGCCTGACTGCCGCGAAGCTGCGCAAGTACCACTACACCTTCGGCATGGAGTACTTCGACGAGCCCAACACCCTGGCCAGCTACCCGAGCTATGAGGAAGCGCTAAAAGCGGTCGAGGCCGGGCTTGCCGCGGGCAAGCAGGGCGTGACCAAGGTGTATCGCGTCGATGTCGCCGGCAAGAAAGAGGCCCTGTTCGGCGTTGCGATGAAGGGCGAGGGCGACAACAAGTACATGGACGACAAGTACATCATGAGCGAGATCGACTTCAAGGATATCAAGTCCACCGCCCACCTGCCTTACGACATCCTGGTCTCCGACAACAAGGTCTACGCGCTGTACGCGCGCTTTCGCATCGCGATCTCCTTTCCCGATCTTTCGATGATGGGCGCGAACAGCTTCATGAACATCATGAAAGCGCCCGAAGCGATGCGCGCGGCGCTGGCGCTGACGGCAGGCGGGAAGGAAGACGCGCGCTGAGCCGGTGGCCGGGGCGCCGGCGAGCTGTCAGGCCGAAACCGGCCTAGCCCAGCTTTGCCAGCTGGGGCTTGAGGTTTTCCAGGGTGGTGGAGAAGGCGGCCAGACGCTCCTTCTCCTGCGCCACCACCTGGGCCGGCGCGCGCGCCACGAAGCCGGCATTGGCGAGCTTGCCCCTGGCCTTGGCAATCTCGCCCTCCAGCCGCGAGACTTCCTTCTGCAGGCGCTCGCGTTCGGCAGCCCGGTCGATTTCGATTTTCAACATCAGGCGGTATTCACCGACCACGGCCACAGGGGCGTCGGCCGCCGGCAAGGCGGCGACCAGGCTTAGTTCCGACAACCTGGCGAGGGCCTTGAGGTAAGGCGACAGAGCCGTCAGCCGGGATGCGTCGCCGGTGGCAAGCAGCGGGATGCGCTGTGCCGGGGATACATTCATCTCGCCGCGCAGGTTGCGGCAGGACCCGACCAGTTCCTTCAACAGCGCGACTTCCGCTTCGGCGGCGGCATCGATGCGCTCGGTCTTGGCCTGTGGATAGGGCGCGAGTAGGATGCTGGGGCCCGCGTGCCCCGCCAGCGGCGCGACGCGCTGCCACAGCTCTTCGGTGATGAACGGGATGACCGGATGCGCCAGGCGCAGCACCGCCTCCAGCACGCGCACCAGGGTGCGGCGCGTGGCGCGCTGCTCGGCCTCGTTGCCGCTCGTCTCGGCTTGGCTCAGCTGTACTTTGGCCAGCTCCAGGTACCAATCGCAATATTCATCCCAGACGAATTCGTACAGGGCGCGCGCGGCCAGGTCGAAGCGGTAATTGTCGAAGCCTTCGCATACCTCCTTCTCGGCGCGCTGCAGGCGGCTCACGATCCAGCGGTCTGCGACCGAGTGCGCCAGCGGCAGGCTCTCGTCCGCGCCGCAGTCCTTGCCCTCGGTGTTCATGAGCACGTAGCGGGTCGCGTTCCACAGTTTGTTGCAGAAATTGCGGTAGCCCTCGCAGCGGCCGAGGTCGAAATTCAGCGTGCGCGCAAAACTCGCGAGCGAGGCGAAGGTGAAGCGCAGCGCATCCGCGCCGAACGAGGGTATGCCGTTCGGGTAATTCTTGCGCACGTATTTTTCGACCTTCTGCCTGTGGCTGGCGAGCATCAGGCCCTGCGTCGACTTTTCCAGCAGCGCGTCGAAGCTGACGCCGTCGATCAGATCCAGCGGGTCGAGCGTATTGCCTTTGGACTTCGACATTTTCTGGCCCTCGGCGTCACGCACCAGGGCATTGATATAGACATGGCGGAACGGCACCTTGCCGGTGAAATGCAGGGTCATCATGACCATGCGCGCGACCCAGAAGAATATGATGTCGAAACCCGTCACCAGGACGGAGGAGGGGAGAAACGCCTCCAGGTCCGGGCTTTCTTCCGGCCAGCCGAGCGAGGTGAAGGGCACCAGCGCCGAGGAGAACCAGGTGTCGAGCACATCCTCGTCGCGCCTGAGCGCGCCGCTGCATCCCTTCGCGGCAGCCAGCGACCTGGCTTCTTCCTCGCTGCGCGCAACGTAAGCGTTGCCCTGCTCGTCGTACCAGCAGGGAATCTGGTGGCCCCACCAGAGCTGGCGCGAGATGCACCAGTCCTGGATGTTTTCCAGCCAATGGTTGTAGGTGGTGGTCCAGTGGTCCGGATAGAACTTCACATCGCCCGCGGCCACCGCCTGCAGGCCGCGCTGCGCCAGGCCCTCCATTTTCACGAACCACTGGTCAGTCAGCATCGGCTCCACGATCACGCCGGTGCGGCCCGAACGCGGCACGCGCAGCTTGTACGGCTTTTCCGAAACCAGGCAGCCCTGCGCGGCAAGGTCCTGCAGAATGCGCGCCCGCGCCTCGAAGCGGTCAAGACCGCGGTAGGCCTGCGGGGCCGCGTCGCTGATCCTGGCGTCCAGGGTGAGCACGCTGATTTGGGCCAGGCCGTGCCGGTGGCCGACCTGATAGTCGTTGAAATCGTGCGCCGGCGTGATCTTGACGCAGCCGGTGCCGAACCCGGGGTCGACATAATCATCGGCGATCACGGGAATGCTGCGGCCGGTCAGGGGCAGCAGCACGCGCTTGCCGATGAGGCCGGTGTAGCGTTCGTCCTTGGGGTTGACCGCGACCGCGGCGTCACCAAGCATGGTTTCGGGGCGCGTGGTGGCAACGACGAGGTTCCCGGCTCCGCCTTCGAACGGATAGCTGATTTCCCAGATCTTGCCGTCTTCCTCCTCGCTGTCGACCTCCAGGTCCGATACCGCGGTGCCCAGCACCGGGTCCCAGTTGACCAAGCGCTTGCCGCGGTAGATCAGGCCTTCCTGGTGCAGGCGCACGAACACCTCGACCACCGCGCGCGACATGCGCTGGTCCATGGTGAAGTAGCCGGCGTGCTGGCCTTCGGTGTCGGCGTAGGTCCAGTTGGCCGAGACCCCGAGACGCCGCATCTGGCGCGTGATGGTCGAGCCCGATTCCTGCTTCCACGCGCGCACGCGCTCGAGGAATTTGTCGCGTCCTAGTTCGAGCCGCGTCTTGCCCTCGGCCTGCAGCTGGCGCTCGACCACGATCTGGGTGGCAATGCCGGCATGATCGGTGCCAACCACCCAGTTGGTGTTGAAGCCGCGCATGCGGTGATAGCGCACCAGCGTGTCCATCAGCGTCTGCTGGAACGCGTGGCCCATGTGCAGGGTGCCGGTGACGTTCGGCGGCGGCAGCTGGATGCAATAGGCCGGCTTGCTGCGATCCGCCGAATGCGCGAAATAGCCGCGCTGCTCCCATTCGGGGTACCAGCGCGCCTCGATGGCGTGCGGCTCAAAACTCTTGGCTAGTTCCATCTCATCTCGGGGGGCAAAGCGCATCGAGCGGCACTTTGCCGGCAAAGCGACCGGCTCGAATGAGCGAAGCGCGAATTATAGCGGATTGATGCTTGCCGGAGGCGCCTGGATGGGATTTTCCGGACGCGAACAAATGCGTTTTGATTCGAGTTTCAGGGGCAGGACATCTGCGATCGCGCCGGGCCGGGTCGCGCCGGAATGCGGGGCGACCCGCCTTGCGCGTTCCCGT
The DNA here is from genome assembly GCA_012274205.1 of Betaproteobacteria bacterium. Lineage (GTDB taxonomy): Bacteria > Pseudomonadota > Gammaproteobacteria > Burkholderiales > SG8-39 > 2-12-FULL-64-23. Next base: position 2,550 of record JAAOZY010000337.1, on the reverse strand, counting down.
CTATTCGCCGTTATTGCGCCGGCGCAGCTCCCGTTCGAGCGCCGTGTGCAGGGCGTCGTCGAGGATTTCCCGCGCGGTGAGCTGCAGCTTGCCGCGCAGCTCGTCGAATACGCCTTCGATCAGCGGTGCGAGGCATTCCCGCAGGCGCTCCTCGATCAGCGCGTCGATCGCCGGCTGAAGTTCGGCCAGCAGGCCGCCGCGTATGCCAGCCGCGAGCGCCTCGATCTGCTCTTCGTCGGGCGGGGCCGTCATGACGTACTCCGTGAGCACGGGCAGATCGCCGCCCCCGGGCGGATAGTCCACGACCTCCTCCAGCACCGGAATCTCCGGATTGCGCAGGGCAGCGGGGCGCCCCGGGTGGTGGCGCGCCATTAGTGCATCGGCCTTGCCGAGCAGATCGTCCGGTTCAGAGCTCATTTCGAAATGCGGCGAAATCGTCCGCGCGGGCTTCCCCGCGGGCGCAGGCCCAATGGCTGGCGCGATCAGTCGGTCTCAATTTCATGTCGCCGCAGGCAGTCAATTTTGTGCCTTGGACAAATCATGGCTGGCGATCTCGTAGCCGCGATCGCGATAGAAGCGAAAGCGCGCTCGCGCCGCCTCGCGGTCGTCTTCATCGCGCCCGACGATTTCTACCAGACGCTGAAAGCGGCTGAACGCGGGCGGCCATTGCGGGTGCAGATTCAGCAACACTTCGTCGTGCGGCGTGTCCTCCGGATCGCTGGTGAGCAGCACCGGCGTCTCGGCGGCGAGCGGGCTGCGCGTGAGGCAATGCGGCAGAAAGCCGGTGGCCTGCCAGGTCCACAGCAGCTTGTCCATTTTCTGCACCCCGGATTCGTCCGGCGCGTAGATGAGCACGCGCAGCTTGCGTTGCACCGCTTTCGCCGACAGGCGGCAGGCCACCTGGAGCTTGTCCTCGGCCTCGAAATAGAAGTCGATGCGCGTCATCTGCGCAATTGGCGAGAATGGCAGTGGCAACGCGCCTGCATATTCCCTCCCGCCATCGCCTAGCGCCCCTTGCCCGCGCGCTTCAGCAGGAAGCTGACCAGCAGCCCGACCGGCCTGCCCGTGGCGCCTTTGTCCTTGCCCGATTTCCAGGCGGTGCCGGCGATGTCCAGGTGCGCCCAGTCGAACTTCTTGGCGTAGCGCGACAGAAAGCAGGCCGCGGTGACGCTGCCCGCGGGCCGCCCGCCGATATTTGCCATGTCGGCAAAATTGCTTTTCAGCTGCTCCTGGTAGTCGTCCCACAGCGGCATGTGCCAGGCGCGGTCGTAGGCGTCGTCGCCCGCGGCAAGCAGCTCGCGCGCCAGCGCTTCCTTGTTGCTGTACAGGCCGCTCGCGACATGCCCCAGGGCGATCACGCAGGCGCCGGTGAGGGTGGCGATATCGACCACGGCATCGGGCTCGAAGCGCTCGGCGTAGGTCAGCGCATCGCACAGGATCAGGCGGCCTTCGGCATCGGTATTGAGCACCTCGATTGTCTGTCCGGACATGCTGGTGACGACGTCCCCCGGCCTGGTTGCGGCCCCGCCCGGCATGTTTTCGCTGGTCGGGATGATGCCGATCACGTTGAGCTTGAGCTTCAGTTCGGCGCAGGCGCGCAGCGCGCCGAGTACGCTGGCGGCGCCGCACATGTCGAATTTCATCTCGTCCATTTCCGGCGCGGGCTTGAGCGATATGCCGCCGGTGTCGAAGGTAATGCCCTTGCCGACCAGCACCAGCGGCTTCGACTTCTTCGGGCCGCCGGCGTAATTGAGCACGATCAGCTTGGGCGGCTGGCGTGAACCCTGCGCGACCGAGAGCAGCGAGCCCATGCCGAGCTTCTCCATGTCCTTGCGCTCCAGGACCTCGACGCCGAGCTTCCATTCGCGCGCCAGTTTTTTCGCCTGATCGGCGAGAAACGACGGCGTGCAGACATTGCCCGGGAGGTTGCCCAGGTCCTTGGCCAGGCTCACGCCCGCGCCGATGGCCTCGCCCTGGTGCAGGCCGCGCGCGGCAGCGCCGGCTTCGCGTGCCGCCGTCAGCAGCTCGATCTGCGCCAGCGGGCGCGCGTCGGTCTTCTTGCTTTTCATCGCGTCGAAGCGGTAGGCGCACTCGGCCGCCACCAGTGCTATCTGGCGCGCCTTCCAGAGCGCGTCGCGCCGGCCGGCGCGGATGTCGGCGAAGCAAAGCGTGAGCGTGCCTGCGCCGGTCTCCTGCGCCGCCTTGACCGCGGCGCGCGCCGCGTCGCGGAATTCGCGCTCGCGCAGGTCTGCCTCCTCGCCCAGTCCGACCAGCAGCACGCGCTCGGCGGCGACGCCCGGCAGCCGGTACAGGATCAGGCTGGAGCCGAGCTTGCCCTCCATGTCGCCGCGGCCGAGGATCTGGCGCAGCGCGCCCTGCGACGCCCGGTCGAGTGCATTCGCAGCGGCGCTGAGTTTGCGGCCCGCGTACACGCCCACCGCGATGCAGGGCGTGGCGCGCATCTCCGGCGCGCCGCGTTTTGTGCTAAATTGCAATGGCAACTCCTTCTGTTCAATCCGATCGACCGACGACGCCCGATTATCCCTGCTT
>JAAOZY010000055.1 GCA_012274205.1 Betaproteobacteria bacterium | reverse complement strand
CCGAGCGCGCGCGTGAACGCCATCAGGCCGGCGTTCGCGGTGCTGCCGGCGATATAGGCGGCGTTGAGCTTCTCGCCGGCGTTGCCGAGCACATTCACGATCACGCCGGCGCGCTTCGCCTTCATGCGCGCATACACCGCGCGCGTGAGGTTGACGTAGCCGTACACCTTCAGATCCCACGATCTGCGCCAGGTGTCTTCGTCCACCGCCTGCAGGTCGCCGCCGGGAATCGCGCCGGCGTTGTTGACCAGGATGTCCAGCTCGCCCGCCGCGGCGGCGAGCGATTCGGCCACGCCGCGCTGCGACAGGTCGGCCGCCTTCCACTGCACCTCGGCGCCGGTGTTCGCCTTGATCTCGGCGGCCGCCGCCGCCAGCGCCGCCGCGTCGCGCGAAGCGATGGTGACTATGCAGCCTTCTTCGGCCAGCACCTGCGCGCAGGCCCGGCCTATGCCCTTGGAGCCGCCGGTGACCAGCGCGCGCTTGCCTTTCAGTTCCAGATCCATGAAATTCCTTTCGCTGCGCGGCCGGCTATGCAGATGGGGCCGCGTGCCCGCACTTTACCTCAGTCGGCGCAGGCGCGAATAGCCGGCCCGCGCCATTGCCGCAGCCGGTTCTGACCGGCGTCGGATCAATGCCTTGCGGCGCCCCTGGCGCCCTGCGCCGGCGCCGGCGGTGCGCGCCTGGAAAACGGAAAAAAGCTTGACTGCCGTCAACAACCCAGCGGTTCAGGCGGCAATACTAAGAGTCTGTAACAAAACGAGGGGATCACTCCCCTCGTGCTCGCCTGATTCGGCCCGTAACAAGAAGACTTTTGCTGCGGGCTCTAAGTGGCGATAGCGCCGGGCACGCATCGGCGCCAGTTCATCATTGTGGGGCGGAAATACGCCATGAAAGCGTTGGATCGGAAGACTCCGTGGAGCGATTTCGGGGCCGTCGGCGAGCCCGGGGCGGAGTTCGGGCACCTGCTGCAGGATGAGCTGGAGCACAAGGATGTTCTGCGCGCGCACAACGCCGCGCAATCCGCATGAGCACACGCATTCCAAGGCTGGTTTGGTATGGAATCGGCCTGGCGCTGGCTTACTGGCTGATCGAATCGCTGATGCATACCCTGGTGTTCGACGGCCAACCCCTGTCGCGCACGCTGTTGGGCGAAGACGATCCAAACGAACTGTGGATGCGCCTGCTGGTCAGCATGGCCTTCGTCGGCTTCGGCTGGCTGGCCGATCGATCCATGCGCGCGGAACGCCACTTGAAAGAGGACGCGCTGCGCATCAACCGCTTGCTGCAGTTCGTCGACAGCAGCAAGCTTACATGGCCGTATCCCGCGGAGCAGCCTGATCCGCAGCGATCGGCGAACCGGCACGCATCGGCAGCGCTTGCGCCCGCCGCGAATGCCGCTCCCAGCGGCAAAGGCCGGGCAGTCATCGATGATATGCGCGGCATGGACGATGAAATCGGACAGCTGGCGCTCGTCCTGCAGGACCTGTCGTCGTTTGTCGAGCAACGCTTCAAAGCGCTGCATGCGCTGCTTGCGCTGACCCATGAGATCAATCAGGGCCTGTTGCTCGATGAAGTGCTGGACAAGGCCTACGAAACCCTGCGATCGGTGCTTCCCTACGACCGCCTCAGCGTCGCACTGCTTGAAAGCCAGGGCCAACTGCTGCGCGCTCGCTGGGTCAGGGCCGACTACCCCGAAATCATGCTTCGCCGCGGCGACACCGGGCCGATAAGGGGAAGCAGCCTTGAAGGCATCATCGCATCGGGCGAGCCGAGGATCATCAACGATTTGAGTGCCTACCTGAATGCGCACCCGGCCTCCGCATCGACCGGGGTCATGCTCGCAGAGGGTATCCGCTCCAGCCTGACCTGTCCGCTGATCTCAATTGGCAGGCCGATCGGTTTCATGTTCTTTTCGAGCCGGACCCCCAACACCTATATGCACGTGCACATAGACCTGTTCAAGCTGATCGCGGGCCACCTGTCGGTGATGGTGGAAAAAAGCAATCTGTACCAGCAGATTCTCGACGAAAAAAAGAAATCGGAACGACTTCTGCTCAACGTCATGCCGGCCAGGATCGCGGCCCGCCTGAACGCCGGCGCCAAGTCCATTGCGGAAGACCTTCCCATGGTCAATATCCTGTTCATCGACATTGTCGCCTTTACCGGATTTGCCGGCCGCTACCCGCCAGGAAAGGTTCTCGACCTCCTTGAGAACGTATTCGTTCCGCTCGATCGCCTGTGCGATCTGTACGACGTGGAAAAGATCAAGACCAGCGGAGACGAATACATCGTGATGAGCGGGAGGCCCGCTTCCAGCGGCGCGGAGGCCCTGGCGCGGCTGGCCGAATTTGCGCTCGAGGCTTTGGCGAGAATCGGATACATGCGCTACCCCGACGGGGAAGCGCTGCAGGTCAGACTGGGCATGCAAACCGGCCAGGCCGTGGGCGGCATAATCGGGCAGAAGAAATTCTTCTACGACATCTGGGGCGATGCCGTCAACACGGCGAGCCGCATGCAATCGAGCGGCGTGCCCGGGCGCATTCACGTCACTGAGGAAGTCCATGCGCAGCTGCAGCAGGATTTTCTGTTCGAAGCCCGGGGCAGGGTGCAAGTCAGGGGCAAAGGCCTGCTCGAGACCTATTTCCTTGTCGGGAAGAAGCGCGCCGCCGCCGGCGCAGACGGCGTTTCAAGCCAGCTGCAAAGGCCGGAAATTAGCGGGGCCTGAGCCACCGGCTGCGCGCGCGCGCCCGGCCGCGACCGCAGAACCCGCGCTAGGGCTTGAGCGCCAGCGCCCGCGCCTCCGCCGCGCAATCCTGCGGCGACTTCAGGCCCGCGGCGCGCGCTTTCTCGATTTCCTTGCGCGCGGCGGCCATCTG
>JAAOZY010000336.1 GCA_012274205.1 Betaproteobacteria bacterium | reverse complement strand
GCTCACCAGGATCAGCGCGCCGGCGCCGTCCGAAGTCTGCGAACTGTTGCCGGCGGTGACCGAGCCTTTGGGCGAGAACACCGGACGCAGCTTGGCCAGGGCGGCGAGATTGGTATCGGCGCGAGCGCCTTCGTCCGTATCTACCCTGCGCGTCGTGATGTCGATTTTGCCGGTGGCGAGATTGGGGAAGCGCTCCACGATTTCGACCGGGGTGGTTTCGTCCTTGAATTCACCCGCGGCTTGCGCCGCGATCGCCTTCTGGTGCGACTTGAGCGAAAACTCGTCCTGCGCCTCGCGCGTGACCTTCCACTGCTTGGCCACGTTCTCGGCAGTCAGGCCCATGCCGTAGGCCATGCCGATGTTCTCGTCCTTGAAAATCCCCATGTTCATCGACGGGTGGTAGCCCATCATCGGCACCATCGACATCGACTCCACGCCGGCGGCGATCATCACGTCGGCCTGGCCGACGCGGATGCGATCGGCCGCCATCGCCACCGCGGTGATGCCGGAGGCGCAGTAGCGGTTGATGGTCACACCCGCCACCGTCTTCGGCAGGCCGGCGAGCAGCACCGCCATGCGCGCCACATTGAGGCCCTGCTCCGCTTCCGGGAAGGAGCAGCCGACGATGGCATCCTCGATCAGCTTCGGGTCCAGCCCGGGAACCTGGGACAGGGCCGATTGGATCGCGCGCACCAGCAGGTCATCCGGCCGCACGTTCTTGAACATGCCGCGCGGCGCCTTGCCAATGGGTGTCCGCGTCGCGGCAACGATATAGGCATCCTGCAATTGTTTGGTCATATGATTTCTCCTGGGGGGCCGCTTAATTGCGCACCGGCTTGCCGGTCTGCATCATGCCCATGATGCGTTCCTGGGTCTTGGGATGGTTGAGCAGTTCCATGAAGGCCTTGCGCTCGTAGTCGAGCAGCCACTGCTCGCTCACCAGACTGTCCTTCTCCACTTCGCCGCCGCAGACGACTTCGGCGATCATCGCGCCGAGCTTGTAGTCGTGCGCAGAGATGAAGCCGCCGTCGCGCATGTTCACCAGCTGCGCCATGATGGTGGCCATGCCGTAGCGCCCGGCCACCGGCACCAGCGCCCGCAGCGGCGGCCGGTAGCCTGCGTCGAACAGCGCGCGCGCCTCGACCTTGGCCACATGCAGCAGCTCATAGGGATTGAACACGATCACATCGCCGGCGCCGAGGTAGCCCATTTTCTTTGCTTCCAGCGCCGACTTCGAAACCGCCGCCGTGGCGGCGTTCATGAAATAATTCTTCAGGAATTGCAGCAGGTCGTTGCCCTTGGCATCGGCCGCCGCGCGCACCGCCGCCTCCTTCAGGCCGCCGCCAGCCGGAATCAGGCCGACCCCGACTTCGACCAGGCCGATATAGGATTCGATCGAGGCGACGCGCTTGGCCGCGTGCATCAGCAGCTCGCAGCCGCCGCCCAGCGCCAGGCCGGCGACTGCGGCGACGACCGGCACGTTGGCGTATTTCATCGCCAGATGCGCCTGCTGCAGCTCCGCCACTGCCGGCTCGATCGCCTTGACCCCGCCGGACATGAACAGCGGCAGCATCGCCTGCAGGTCGGCGCCGACCGAGAACGCGCCACCCGCCGCAGCATCGACGTTCCAGATCACCAGGCCCTTGTAGTTCTTCTCCGCCTCGGCGATCGCCTGGGCCAGCCCGGCAATGACGCCGGGGCCGATCGCGTGCATTTTCGTCTTCAGCGACAGGATCAGCACCTCGTCGCCCTGGTGCCAGATGCGCACCGAGTCGTCCTCGAACACCGTCGTGCCCGCTTTGCCGCCGTCGGGGACCCCATCTCCCGTTACCGGGGAGCGGAAGGGCTGGCGCTGATACACCGCCAGCGTGGAGCGCGCCACGTAGCACTTGCGCGCAGGTGACCAGGAGCCTTCGGGCGCGTGCACGCCATTGCGTCCGTCCAGCACCCAGGCCGGCAACGGCGCCTTGCACAGCGCCTTGCCCGCGTCTATGTCTTCCTTGACCCAGCCCGCGACCTGCTGCCAGCCGGCGTTCTGCCAGGTCTCGAACGGGCCCACGCTCTGGCCGAAGCCCCAGCGCATGGCAAAATCGACGTCGCGCGCGTTGTCGGCGATGTGCTCCAGGTGAACCGCGATGTAATGGAAGGTGTCGCGGAAAATCGCCCACAGGAACTGCGCCTGCGGATTCTTGGATTCGCGCAGGGCCTTCATGCGCTTGGCCGGGTCCTTCTCCTTCAGGATGCGGGCGACCAGGTCGTCGGCCTTGCCGCCGCCGGCGACATACTCGCCCTTGGCGAAATCCAGGCGCTGGATGTCCTTGCCGACTTTCTTGTAGAAGCCGGCGCCGGTCTTCTGGCCGAGCGCGCCGGCCTGCACCAGTTTGGTCAGCACGTCCGGTGTCTTGTATACCGCGAAAAACGGGTCGCCGGCGAGCGTGTCCTGCATGGTCTTGATCACATGGCCCATGGTGTCCAGACCGACCACGTCCGCGGTGCGGAAGGTGCCGGACTTGGCGCGACCGAGCTTGGCACCGGTGAGATCGTCCACCACGTCACAGGAGAGGCCGAACTGCTCCGCTTCGTGCATGGTCGCGAGCATGCCGAAAATGCCGACGCGGTTGGCAATGAAATTGGGTGTGTCTTTAGCCCGCACCACGCCCTTGCCCAGCGTGGTGGTGAGGAAGCCTTCGAGCTGGTCGAGGATCTGCGGCGAAGTCGTGGCGGTCGGGATCAACTCGACCAGGTGCATGTAGCGCGGCGGATTGAAAAAGTGAACGCCGCAGAAACGCGCCTTGAGCCCGGCGTCGAAGCCTTCGGACAGGGCAGTGATCGACAGGCCGGAAGTGTTGGAGGCGAAAATCGCGTTCGGCGCGATGAACGGCGCGACCTTCTTGTACAGATCGTGCTTCCAGTCCATGCGCTCGGCGATCGCCTCGATGATGAGGTCGCAGCCCTTCAGCGCTTCGAGGTGTTCGTCGTAATTGCCAACCTCGATGCAGGCTGCCTCGTCCTTGTTGCCCAGCGGCGCCGGGTTGAGTTTCTTCAGGTTCTCGATGGCGCGAAGCACGATGCCGTCCTTGGGACCGTCCTTGGCCGGCAAGTCGAACAGCACCACGGGCACGCGCGCGTTGACGCAGTGGGCGGCGATCTGCGCGCCCATCACGCCGGCGCCGAGGACGGCGACTTTCCTGACGATAAAATTGCTCATGGGAATCCTTTCGATTGGACGCCTAATGGATTTCCCCTTAGGCGGCTGGTTTAGGGGAGCACGAGGGGATGTTTCCCCTCGTAGCGTTTAGCCCTCTTAGAACAGTTCGGCTTCGAGATCGAGCAGATTCGCGGCGCCGGAGCGCGCCTGGCGGATCAGCATCGCGGTTTCCGGCAGCAGCCGGGCGTAGTAAAAACGCGCAGTCGCGAGTTTGGCCTTGTAGAAGCCGTCGCCGGAATCGAGCTTTTCCAGCGCGATCTTGGCCATGCGCGCGAAGAAGTAGGCGTAGACCAGATGGCCAACCACGCGCAGGTAGGGCACTGCGGCCGCGCCGACTTCGTCCTGGTTCTGGAACGCTTTCATGCCGATTTCCATGGTGAGCTTGGTAAGCTTGCCGCCAAGCTCGCCCAGGGGCGTGACGAATTCGCTCATCGCCTCGTCGGTGCCGTTCTCCTCGACGAATGCCTGCACCAGCGCGCCGAATTTTTTCAGCCTGGCGCCGTTGTCCATCAGCACCTTGCGCCCGAGCAGGTCGAGCGACTGGATGGTGTTGGTGCCTTCGTAAATCATGTTGATGCGCGCATCGCGCACATACTGCTCCATGCCCGACTGCGCGATGTAGCCGTGGCCGCCATAGACCTGCATCGCCTCCGAGGTGGCGATCCAGCCGTTATCGGTGATGAACGCCTTGACGATGGGCGTGAGCAGCGTGACCAGGTCGGCCGCGTCCTTGCGCACGCTTTCATCCGGATGATGCAGCTCGCGGTCGATCTGCAGGGCGATGAAGGAGGTAAAGGCGCGCCCGCCTTCGGCATAGGCTTTGGCCGTCAGCAGCATGCGGCGCACGTCCGGATGCACGATGATCGGGTCGGCCGGCAGATTCGGCGCTTTGACGCCGGACAGGCTGCGCATCTGCACCCGGTCCTTGGCGTAGACCAGCGCGTTTTGATAGGCGACTTCGGTCTGCCCGAGCGACTGCATGCCCACGCCCAGGCGCGCGGCGTTCATCATCACGAACATCGCGTTGAGGCCCTTGTTCGGCTGACCCACCAGCCATCCGGTCGCGGCGTCCATGTTTATCTGGCAGGTGGCGTTGCCATGTATGCCCATTTTTTCCTCGATCGCTCCGCAGCTGATGCCGTTGCGCGCGCCCACGCCGCCGTCGGCTGCGGGAAGGAATTTCGGCACGATGAACAATGAGATTCCCTTGGTGCCTGTGGGCGCATCCGGCAGACGCGCGAGCACCAGGTGCACGATGTTGGGCGCCATGTCGTGCTCGCCGGCGGAAATGAATATCTTGCTGCCGGTAATCTTGTATGAACCGTCGGCCTGGGGCTCGGCCTTGGAGCGCAACAATCCCAGGTCGGTGCCGCAGTGCGCTTCGGTCAGGCACATGGTGCCGGTCCATTCGCCCGAAACCAGCTTGGGCAGGTACAACTGTTTCTGCTCCGGCGTGCCATGCTCGTGCAGGCATTCGTAGGCGCCGTGCGACAGTCCGGCATACATGTACCAGGCTTGGTTGCAGGCGTTCAGCATTTCCGAAAACGGGTTGTACAGGATCACCGGCAGGCCCTGGCCGCCGTATTCCGGGTCGCAGGTGAGCGATGGCCAGCCTGCCTCGACGAACTGTTGGTACGCTTCCTTGAAGCCCTTGGGCGTGGTCACGGCATGGCTGGCCTTGTCCAGATGGCAGCCTTCGCGGTCGCCCGTGTGATTCAGCGGGAACAGCACCTTCGAAGTGAACTTCGCGCCCTCCTCCAGCACCTGGTTGATGGTGTCTGCGTCTACCTCCGCGTACCTCGGGATCTGCTTCAGCTCGTCTTCGACCTGCAGCAGTTCATGCAGCACGAATTGCATGTCGCGCAGGGGAGCGTTGTATTGGGCCATGGTCTTCTCCTTTGGTCCTGGGGATGGTTGAGCGGCTCAGGCCGCTTTGCTGATGCGCGGCCGCTTGACGCGACCGCCGCTCAGATCGGGTAAGGGCGCGCGCAGGCCGCCCAGCATGAAGCTCATCAGGCGTGCGTACAGCGCGTCTGAATCGCTGTCGTCGAGCGCATCTTCGGCGACGATGTGCAGCGCGTCGGTGCCCGTCAGGGCATAAGACATAGCGCCCATCATGAAATGAAAGCGCCACAGGATTTCTTCGCCCGGCACGCCCGGCAGCGCCCTGATCAGCGCCGCCTTGAACCGGGCGATTACCGCCGTGTATTCCTCGGCAAAGAAGCTGCGCACGAATTCCGGCGGCTGGCGATAGGTGCGCCCAAGCAGGCGCATGAAGCTGCGCCCGCCGCCGTTTGTATCGGCCGCCATTTTCAGGGCGACACCGAAAAATACCTCGAGGATGCGGCTCGGCTTCAACGGCCTGCCCCCGGCCTCGGTTTCGAGGCGATCGAGTTCGCGCAAGCGCTGTTGATTGAGCCAGGTCAGACGCCGGCGAAACACCTCGCGGATCAGTTCTTCCTTCGAGCCGAAGTGATAGTTGACTGCGGCAAGGTTGACTTCTGCGGCGCCGGTGATCTGGCGCAAGGTGGTCGCGTCCAAGCCATATTGGGTGAACAGCGATTCCGCCGCATCGAGTATGCGTAGCCGGGTGTCGATTTCAGCCATTCCTGTTCGTACGCCTGTTTCAAACGTGTGTTTGAATCATACAACAGATTTGCGCCGGCGCGCAAATTTTCGGAAGCCGGCCCCGATCCGGGATTCAGCGCGAGGGAAACATGCTGCGCGCGATCATGTTGAGCTGCGCCTGCGAAGTGCCGCCGCCGATCTGGAACATGCGCACGTCGCGCAGCATGCGCTCCAGTGGCAGGTCGCGCGAATAGCCGGCGGCACCGAACATCTGCAGCGATTCGCTCACCACCTCGAATGCCGTGTGCCCGGTGTAGGCCTTCGCGATCGAGGCTTCCTTCATCTGCGGCAGCATGACGTTGTTCGGAAGCAGGCGCGCGTTGCACGCGGCGCGGTAGATCAGCAGGCGCACCGCTTCCAGCTTGATTTCGCTGTCGGCCATCATCCAGTTCAGGCCCTGGAAATCGCGCAGTTTTTGGCCGAAGGCCTGGCGCTGGCCCATGTAGTCCAGCGCCAGATCGTGCGCGCCCTGCGCGAGGCCGAGCGCCACCGCGGAGGCGCCGATGCGCTGCGCGTTGTAGCCATTCATGAGTTTCTTGAACCCGTCCTTGGGATCGCGCACCACCAGATTGGCGGCCGGCACCGCGCAATCCTCGAAGATCAGTTCCGCCTCCGGGATGCCGCGCAGCCCCATCGCATCCTCTACCCGGCCGATGGTGAAACCCGGCGTGCCCAGGTCGACGAGGATGCCGCCGATGCCCTGGTCGGCGCCGCTCTTGTCCACGATGCGTGCGAAGATCAGATTGGTGCGCGAGATGCCGCCGCCCGTGATCCAGTGCTTGCGGCCGTTCACCACATAGCCGTCGCCGCGCTCCACCGCGGTGGTCTTGAGCGCAGTCAGATCGGTGCCCGCACCCGGTTCGGTCATGCCGATGGCCGGCTTGTCGCCGTCCTCCAGCACGCGGCGCACGATTTCTCGCTGCTGCGCCTCGCTGCCATAAGCCATGACGCAGCCCAGCGCACCCATATTGGTTTCGACCACGATGCGCGCGGTTACGCCGCAATATTTCGCAATCTGCTCGATCGCCAGCACCACGTCGATCAGCGGCCGCTCCGGCCCGCCGAATTGCTTCGGGATGGTCATGCCGAGCAGTCCGGCGCGGCGCAGCGCCGCCACGTTCTCGTGCGGATACGCGTGCTCCCGGTCCCAGTGCGCGGCCTTGGGCGCGAACTGCTCGCGCCCCATGCGATCGGCCAGATCCACCAGCATCTTTTGCGATTCGTTCAGCTGAAAATCCATGTGTCCACCTTTGAATTGGGAATGGATGGCCCGGCGACGGCCGGGACCGGGCGATTTTGCCACGATATTTTGTCCCGCATTTGTGGCATTTCCGGGCTACACCGGCCGCGGC
>JAAOZY010000008.1 GCA_012274205.1 Betaproteobacteria bacterium | reverse complement strand
GTGGCTGTGCCCGCGCCTCGGCGACCGGCTGGGCTCGCTCGCAGCCACGCTCTCCGGCGGCGAGCAGCAGATGCTGTCGATCGGGCGCGCGCTGATGGCGCGGCCGAAACTTATCATGATCGACGAACTTTCGCTCGGCCTGATGCCGAAGATGGTCGACCTGTGCTACGACGCGCTGCTGCGGCTGAAGCAGGACGGCATGACCATCCTGCTGGTGGAGCAGAACACCGACCGCGTGCTGGCGGTGGCCGACCGCGTGTGCGTGCTCGAATCAGGCCGCACGGTTTGGAGCGGCAATTCAGCCGATGCGCGCAAGGACCCGGAGCTCGCCGCCGCCTACCTCGGGCTGCGCTGAGAATGGCGCCCGACCTTACCCGAACACATTTGCGAGGAAGCCCAGAATGAGCGATTGGAACATGAGTGCCGCAGTCAGCGATCCGCGCTATGACGCCAGCCGCGTGATCCGCGCGCCGCGCGGGCCGGCCCTGAGCTGCAAGAGCTGGATCACCGAGGCGGCCTACCGCATGATCCAGAACAACCTGGATGCGGAGGTCGCCGAGGATCCGAAGAACCTGGTGGTCTACGGCGGCATCGGCCGCGCCGCGCGCAACTGGGTCTGCTACGACAAGATTCTGGAAATGCTGCGCGCGCTCGACGACGACGAAACGCTGCTGGTGCAGTCGGGCAAGCCGGTGGGCGTGTTTCGCACCCATGCCGACGCGCCGCGGGTGCTCATCGCCAATTCGAATCTGGTGCCGCACTGGGCGAACTGGGAGCATTTCAACGAGCTCGACCGCAAGGGCCTGATGATGTACGGCCAGATGACGGCGGGGTCGTGGATCTACATCGGCAGCCAGGGCATCGTACAGGGCACGTTCGAGACCTTCGCCGAAGCGGGCCGCCAGCACTACGGCGGCGACTGGTCGGGCCGGTGGATACTCACCGCGGGCCTGGGCGGCATGGGCGGGGCGCAACCGCTGGCCGCCACCATGGCCGGCGCGTCGATGCTCGCGGTGGAATGCGATCCGGCGCGCATCGACATGCGCCTGCGCACCGGTTACCTCGACCAGCGCGCCAATACGCTGGACGAGGCGCTGGCCATCATCGAGCGCGCCTGTGCCGAGAAGCGCGCCGTTTCGGTGGGGCTGCTGGGCAATGCCGCCGAGTTGATGCCCATATTCCTCAAGCGCGCGCAGTCGAGCCAGCTGCGTCCGTCGCTGGTGACCGACCAGACCTCGGCGCACGATCCGGCCAATGGCTACCTGCCCGAACACTGGTCGCTGGAGAAATGGCGCGACCTGCGGCGCACGGACCCGGAGGAGGTGGCGATTTCGGCGCGCGAGGCGATCGCGAACCATGTGCGCGCGATGCTGAGCTTCCATGCGATGGGCATCCCCTGCGTCGATTACGGCAACAATATCCGCCAGGAGGCGAAGAACGTGGGCGTCGAGAACGCGTTCGATTTCCCGGGCTTCGTGCCGGCCTACGTGCGGCCGCTGTTCTGCGAAGGCAAGGGTCCGTTCCGCTGGGTTGCGCTGTCCGGCGATCCCGAGGACATTTACAAGACCGATGCCAAAATCCGCGAACTGTTCCCGCAGGACCGCATGCTTGCGAGCTGGCTCGATCTGGCGCGCAAGCGCATTTCCTTCCAGGGCCTGCCTGCGCGCATCTGCTGGCTGGGGCTCGGAGCGCGCCACCTTGCCGGATTGGCGTTCAACGACATGGTGCGGCGCGGCGAACTGAAGGCACCCATCGTGATCGGGCGCGATCACCTCGATTCGGGCTCGGTGGCGAGCCCGAATCGCGAAACCGAATCGATGCAGGACGGCAGCGATGCGGTGTCCGACTGGCCGCTGCTCAACGCGCTGATCAGCACCGCGGGCGGGGCGAGCTGGGTGAGTTTTCATCATGGCGGCGGCGTCGGCATGGGCTATTCGCAGCACGCGGGCCTGGTCATCGTCTGCGACGGCAGCGACGCGGCGGACAAACGCCTTGCCCGTGTGCTGTTCAATGACCCTGCGACCGGCGTGATGCGCCATGCGGACGCCGGCTACGCGACGGCGATCGCAACCGCCAAGGCGCAAGGGCTGAAACTGCCCTTCATCACCTGTTGAAGGCCCGTATGCGCCTGGCGCAGCTGCCCTGCCGTCCGATGCGCACATGACGCTGCGCTTCGATGCGCTGTGGCGCGACCTGAAGCACGGCGATGCCGGCACGCCCGATGCGCCGCGCATCGCCATCGGCATTGCGCAAGGCCGCATCGCGTGGATCGGGCCCGAGCCGCAGCTGCCCGAGTACGAGCGCGGACCGCACTTCGCGCTGCACGAGGGCGCAGGCGCATGGATCACGCCGGGCCTGGTCGAATGCCATACGCACCTGGTATTCGGCGGCAACCGCGCCGATGAATTTCGCCAGCGGCTCGCCGGCGCGAGCTACGCCGACATCGCGCGTGCAGGCGGCGGTATCCTGTCCACTGTGAACGCAACGCGCGCAGCAAGCGAGGCTGCGCTGTTCGAGGCGGCGGCGCAGCGCCTGCGCCGCATGATCGCCGAGGGCGTGACCACGGTCGAGATTAAGTCCGGCTACGGCCTTGATGCGCCGACCGAAGCAAAAATGCTGCGCGTGGCGCGGCGGCTGGGCCGGGAGTTGCCGGTGACGGTGTACACAACTTTCCTCGGCGCGCACGCGCTGCCGCCGGAGTATCGCGGCCGCGCCAACGAATACATCGAGCTGGTGTGCACGCGCATGCTGCCCGAGCTTGCGCAGCAGGGGCTGGTGGATGCGGTGGACGCATTTTGCGAGAACATCGCTTTTTCCGTGGCGCAGTGCGAACGCGTGTTTCAGACCGCCGCGGCGCTCGGCCTGCCGGTCAAGCTGCATGCGGAGCAGCTGTCCAATATCGGCGGCTCGCAGCTCGCAGCGCGCTACGGCGCAATGTCTGCCGACCACCTGGAGCATGCGCTCGAGGTCGATGTCGCGGCAATGCGCGCCGCCGGAACGGTGGCGGTGCTGCTGCCCGCGGCCTATTACTGCCTGCGCGAAACGCAGCGCCCGCCGATCGACTTGTTTCGCCGCCATGGCGTGTCCATGGCCATTGCCACCGACTGCAATCCGGGCACGGCGCCGGTGCTGTCGCCGCTGCTGACCATGAACATGGCGTGCACGCTGTTCGGCCTCACCGTGGCGGAGGCGCTGCAGGGCTATACCACGCATGCGGCGCGGGCCCTGGGCCGGGCGGATTTGCACGGCGCGCTCGAAATCGGCCGTGCAGCCGACTTCGTCCTTTGGGATGCCGCATCGGCAGCGGAATTGGTCTACTGGCTCGGGGCAAGCCCGTGCCGCGCGGTGGTCCGGCATGGAGAAGTCGCCTATCGTGCGCTGCAGGACGGCGGCGCGAACCGCTGATCCCATCCTGGTACGTCGATTCGGCCGGAATCGCCGCCGCGGCCGGTGTAGCCCGGAAATGCCACAAATGCGGGACAAAATATCGTGGCAAAATCGCCCGGTCCCGGCCGTCGC
>JAAOZY010000335.1 GCA_012274205.1 Betaproteobacteria bacterium | reverse complement strand
GCCCGCCGCCGTGGGCGGGCGCTACGCGCTGCGCGATTTCGGCAGCGATATCGTATTACGCATGCCGCAGGGCGAGGCGCCGGTCGAGCTGCAGGCGGCCGGGGTGCACAACGTGCGCAACGCCTTCGCCGCGGCTGCCGCGGCCGCGGCCGCAGGCGTCGGGCTGGATGCGATTGCGCGCGGTCTCGCGCGCTTTCGCCCGGTGCAGGGGCGGCTGCAGAAACTAGACGCCAGGCAGGGCGCCGTCGTTCTCGACGATACCTACAACGCCAATCCGGACTCGGTCATCGCCGCGATCGACGTGCTCGCGCGCGCAGGCGAGCGGAAATTCCTGGTGCTGGGCGACATGGGGGAAGTCGGCGCGCAGGGCGCGGCTTTCCACGCCGAAATCGGCCGTCATGCACGCGCCGCAGGCATCGACCGGCTGTACCTGCTCGGCGAGGCCTGCGCGCACGCGGCTGCTGCGTTCGGCGAGGGCGCGCGCCGCTACGCCGATGTCGACGCGCTGCTGGCCGAGCTCGAACCCGGCCTCGCGCGCGGCGTCACCGTGCTGGTGAAGGGTTCGCGCTTCATGCGCATGGAACGCGTCGTCCAGGCGCTCACCGGCGCGCCGGCGGGAGGCCACTGATGCTGCTCGAGCTTGACCTGATGGAGCGCTCGCTCAAGTGCTTACCGGCGATGACGCGTGAGCGGACCCCGTCATGCTTCCTCGCCGAAGGTGAACGCTGATGCTGCTCGAGCTCGACCTGATGCAGTGCTCGCTCAAGTGCTTCCTGGCGATGACGCGTGAGCGGACCCCGTCACGCTTCCTCGCCGGAGGTGAACACTGATGCTGCTCGAGCTCGCTCAGTACCTGGCCAAGGACGTACGCGCGTTCAATGTGTTCGGCTATATCACGCTGCGCGCGGTGCTGGCCTGCCTCACCGCGCTTGCGATTTCGTTCATCGCAGGGCCGCTGGTGATCCGCAAGCTCACCGCCTACAAAATCGGGCAGTCGGTGCGCGATGACGGCCCGCAGTCGCACCTGACCAAGGCCGGGACGCCGACCATGGGCGGCGCGCTGATCCTGGTATCGGTCGGCATTACCTCGCTGCTCTGGGGCGATCTGTCCAACCGCTTCCTGTGGGCGGTGCTGTTGGTGACGCTGGGTTTCGGCGCCATCGGCTGGATCGACGACTACCGCAAGGTGGTCGAGCGCAATCCGAAGGGTTTGTCGGCCAAAACCAAGTTCGCCTGGCAATCGGTGATCGGCGTGATCGCGGCGGTGTACCTGGTGTTCGCCGTGTCCTCGCCGAGCAACGCCAGGATCTTCGACCTGTTCTGGGCCTGGGTAGGCAGCGGCTTTTCGATGACCTTGCCGCCCAAGGCCGATCTGATCCTGCCGTTCTTCAAGAACATCGCCTATCCGCTGGGCGTGTGGGGCTTCATCGTGCTCACTTACCTGGTCATCGTCGGCACCAGCAACGCGGTCAACCTTACCGACGGCCTGGACGGCCTCGCGATCATGCCGGCAGTGATGATTGCGGGCGCGCTCGGCATATTCGCCTACGTCGCCGGCAATACCGTGTATTCCAAGTACCTGCTGCTGCCCTATATCCCGGGTGCAGGCGAACTCACGGTGTTCTGCGGCGCACTCGCCGGTGCCGGCCTGGGCTTTCTCTGGTTCAACGCCTATCCGGCCGAAGTGTTCATGGGCGACGTGGGTGCGCTCGCGATCGGCGCGGCGCTGGGCACCGTGGCCGTAATCGTGCGCCAGGAAATCGTGCTGCTGATCATGGGCGGCGTGTTCGTCGCCGAGACGCTGTCGGTGATGGTGCAGGTGCTGTATTTCAAGTGGAGCGGCGGCAAGCGCATCTTCCGCATGGCGCCGCTGCACCACCACTACGAGCTGTCGGGATGGAAGGAGTCACAGGTCGTCGTGCGTTTCTGGATCATCACCATGATGCTGGTGCTGTTCGGTCTGTCGACGCTGAAACTCAGATGAACCTGCAGGGCAAAAGCGCATTGGTTCTCGGCCTCGGCGAAACCGGCCTGTCGATGGCGCGTTTTCTCGCGCGCCGCGGCGCGCGCGTGCGCGTCGCGGACACGCGCGAGGCTCCGCCCGCGCTCGCGGCGCTGGCCGAAAAGCTGCCGCAGGCGGAGGTGCAGCTGGGCGCGTATCGCGAGTCCAGCTTCACCGGCGCCGACCTCGTCGCCATCAGCCCGGGGGTGCCGCTGGCGACCCCGCAGGTGCGCGCCGCCGCGGCGCGCGGCGTGCCGGTGGTCGGGGACATCGAGCTGTTCGCGCAGGAGCTGCGCACACGCAACAGCGCGGCGCAGGCGACGCAGCAGCAGGTGCTGGCGGTCACCGGCACCAACGGCAAGACTACCGTGACTGCGCTCGCCGGCGCGATGTGCAGGCGCGGCGGCCTCGCGGCCGAAGTGGCGGGCAACATCAGTCCGGCGGTGCTCGACGCGCTGATGCACTGCGACGACGCCCGGCGCCAGCCCGAAGTGTGGGTGCTCGAGCTCTCGAGCTTCCAGCTCGAGACCACGCGTACGCTCAATCCGGCGGCGGCGACGATGCTCAATCTGAGCGAGGATCACCTGGACCGCTATGAGGGCATGGAAGCCTATGCGCGCGCCAAGGCGCGCATATTCCGCGGCGAGGGCATACAGGTGCTCAATCGCGACGATGCGTGGAGCATGCGCATGGCCGTGGCCGGGCGCACGCAGCTGAGCTTCGGCCTGAATGCGCCGGCGCATGCGCAGGATTTCGGCCTGCTGCGCGTCGATGGCGAATTGTCGCTGGCGCAGGGCGCGACGCCGCTGCTGGCGCTGAAAGAGCTGCCGCTGGCGGGGCTGCACAACGCCGCGAATGCGCTCGCCGCGCTGGCGCTGACGCGCGCGCTCGACCTGTCCTACGCGCCGCTGCTGGCGGCGCTGCGCGACTTCAAGGGCCTGCCGCACCGGCTGGAGAAAATCGCCGAAATCGGCGGCGTGGCCTATTACAACGACTCGAAGGGCACCAACGTCGGCGCCACGGCCGCGGCGCTCGCCGGTTTCGCCGAACTCGCCGCGGGCGGCGCGCGCGCTGTCTTGATCGCCGGCGGGGAAGGCAAAGGCCAGAATTTCGCGCCGCTCGCCGAGCCGGTCTCGCGCTATGCGCGCGCAGTGGTGCTGATCGGGCGCGACGCCGCGCTCATCGCCGCCGCGCTGCAATCGAGCGGCGTGCCGCTGCAGCGCGCCGCAGGCATGGAGCAGGCGGTGGCGCAGGCGCGCGCCAGCGCGCTGCCGGGCGACGTGGTGCTGCTGTCGCCGGCCTGCGCCAGTTTCGACATGTTCCGCAACTATCCACACCGCGGTGAAGTATTCGCCGCGAGCGTGAGAAACCTCAGCCATGCTCAATTACATTAAGGCCGAGCGCAGCTCGCCCTCGGAATTCGACCAGGCGCTGGTGTGGACCGCGCTGATCCTGCTGCTGCTCGGCATGGTGATGGTGTATTCGGCTTCGATCGCGACTGCCGAGGCCAGCCGCTTTACCGGCAGGCAGCCGACCTACTTCCTGGTGCGCCAGGCGCTGTTCCTCGGCGCCGGCCTGATCGTTGCGCTGATGTCCTTCCAGGTGCCGGTGCGTGTGTGGCAGCGCGTGTCGCCGTGGCTGTTTGTGAGCGGCATCCTGGCGCTGGCGCTGGTTTTGATACCGGGCGTGGGCCGCGAGGTGAACGGCGCCAGGCGCTGGCTCTCGCTCGGCGTGGCCAATCTGCAGCCCTCCGAATTCATGAAGCTCGCCGCGGTGTTCTACGCCGCCGACTATACCGCGCGCAAATCGGCGCTGATGCACAGCTTCAAGAAAGGGCTGATGCCGATGCTGACGGTGATGCTGGTGGTCGGTTGGCTGCTGCTGCGCGAACCCGATTTCGGCGCGTTCGTCGTCATCGCCTCGATCGCGATGGCGATCCTGTTCCTGGGCGGCATGAACGGCAAATGGTTCGCCGGCCTGTTCGTGCTCGCACTGGCGGGCTTTCTCGTGCTCATCCTGAGTTCGCCCTACCGCATGCAGCGCATCTTCGGCTTCATGGACCCGTGGGCGGATCCCTACGGCAGGGGCTACCAGCTGTCGCATGCCCTGATCGCCTTCGGCCGCGGCGAGTGGCTGGGCGTCGGCCTCGGCGCGAGCGTGGAGAAGCTGTTCTACCTGCCCGAGGCGCATACCGATTTTCTGCTGGCGGTGATCGGCGAAGAGCTCGGGCTGGTGGGCGTGGTCGCGGTGGTCGCCATGTTCTCCTGGCTGGTGCTGCGCGCATTCGCCATCGGCCGCCAGGCCGCGGCGTCGGAGCGCTACTACGCGGCGCTGGTGGCGCAGGG
>JAAOZY010000334.1 GCA_012274205.1 Betaproteobacteria bacterium | reverse complement strand
TGCTGCGCGCGGGCGACGGACACCCGCCGGCCGAGCTGCGCCGCGCCGTGGACGAGTTCGAGTCGCGCCTCGACAGCGCGCAGCTCGTTGGCGGCATCCCCGCGAATTCGGCCGACCCCACACGGCGCGCCTATGATCGCGTCTCGGCCAACTGGTCGAAAACACTCAAGCCCGCGATCGAGCGCGTCGCGAACGCCGCTGCACCCGAGCGCGACGCGTTCGTCGCGCGCATGGCGGCCTACGTGCTGGACATCGACCGGCTGGTGTATCTGCTCGAGCATGACCTGGAGCAGCGCATCCAGGCGCTGCGCCTGATCCAGGGCGCGGCGCTGTTCGCGATCGTGGTGGTGATGTTCGTCGCACTGTATCTGATGCACGCGCAGGTCATCGTCCCGCTTGGCGACCTGCTGCAGTGTGCGCGCCGGGTGCGCATCGGCGACTTCGCTGTGCGCGCGCGGCATGAAGGCGAGGACGAGCTCGGGCAGCTGGGGCAGTCGTTCAACTATATGGTCGAGGACCTGGCGCGCAGCTACGCCACGCTGGAGGCGCGCGTGCAGGAGAAGACCGAGCAGCTCGCGCGCACCAACGTGTCGCTCGAGGTGCTCTATAACACCACGCGCACGCTGGCGGAAAATCCCCTGACCCAGTCCACGCTGGACGCGGTGATGCATGATATCGAGCAGGTGATCGGCCTCAAGGCGGGCGCCATCTGCGCGCGCGAGGAGAATGACGCGCGCGGTTTTCCCGTGACCCTGCATGCGGGCAGCGAGCAGGCCAGATCCTGGTGCCGGCAGGAGCGCTGCTACGAATGCTTCGGCACCGGCGCGGGCGACACCGGGGTGCGCATCGTCGGCAGCGGCGAGCAGCGCATGCTGTCGGTGCCGCTGTCGGAAGGCGGAAAGCCCTACGGCGTGATGCTGCTGCAATTACCCGACGGCATGGAGCTGGAAGGCTGGAAACTGAAGCTGCTGGAGTCGATCGGCCACCATATCGGCGCCGCCTTCGCCGCCGCCAAACGCAGCGACGAGCGCCGCGGCATCGCGCTGCTGGAAGAGCGATCGGTGATCGCGCGCGAGCTGCACGATTCGCTGGCGCAGTCGCTCACCTATCTCAAGATACAGGTCACGCGCCTGAAGCAGCAGCTCGGCGCCGACGGCGCACGCGACCAGGCCGCCGAAGTGGTGGAAGAGCTGAAACTGGGGATCAACAATGCCTACCGCCAGCTGCGCGAGCTGCTCACCACCTTCCGCCTGCGCATCGACGGGCGCGGCCTGTCCGAGGCGATGCAGGACACGGTGCGCGAATTTTCCCGGCGCGCCGGCATCGAGATCCGCCTTTACGACCGGCTGCTCGGACATGAACTCGACTCGAGCGAGCAGATTCACGTGCTGCAGGTGGTGCGCGAGGCGCTGGCCAACGTCGAGCATCATGCGCACGCGCGCAGCGCCGAGGTGCGCCTCGCCATCGAGCAGGGCCGCATCCGCGTGTCGGTGAACGACGACGGCATCGGTATCCGGGATGCGCAGGCGCCGACGCATCACTACGGGCTCGCGATCATGCGCGACCGCGCCGCCACGCTCGGGGGAACGTTGAATCTTGCGCGGCGCGCCGCCGGCGGCACCTGCGTCGAGCTCGAATTCGCGCCGCGCGGGCCGTTCCGCGTCGCCGCAGCCGCGGCCACCGCCGCAATGCCGGGATAGGCGCGCACAGCCATGAGCGAAGGCAACCGCATCCTGATCATCGACGATCATCCACTGTTCCGCAAGGGCGTGTCGCAGCTGCTCGCAATGGCGCCGCATCTGCAGCTGGTGGGGGAGGCGTCCAGCGGCGAGCTCGGCGTGGCCAAGGCGAGGGAACTGGATCCGGATCTGATCCTGCTCGACCTGCACATGAAAAGCATGAACGGCATCGACACGCTCAGGGCGATCCGCGAAGCCGGCCTCGACTGCCGCATCGTGATACTCACGGTCTCGGACAACGCCGACGACCTGGTCGCTGCGATCCGCAGCGGCGCCGACGGCTATCTGCTGAAGGACATGGAGCCCGAGGATTTGCTCACCGCGATCGACCAGACGCTGAACGGCAGCACCGTCATTGGCGAGCGCCTGAACGGCATGCTCGCGCGCGCCATCCGCGAAGAAGCCACTGCAAGCCAGCGCGACAGCGCCACGCTGACCCGGCGCGAGCAGGACATCCTCGACGGGCTGGCCCACGGCCGGTCGAACAAGCTGATCGCGCGCGGCCTCGACATCACCGAGGCCACGGTCAAGGTCCACGTCAAGAATCTGCTGAAAAAGCTTGGCTTCCGTTCGCGCCTCGAGGCGGCGGTGTGGGCGGTGGCCGGCAGCGGCAAGCCGGGCAGCTGACGCTGCCGCGCCGGCACGCAGGGGCTATTGCACCGCGGCCGGACACCGCAGCAATCGCATCAATTCCTGACGAAATCGATCGCAATCGCCCCCGGCTCGCGCTGCACATAGCGGATCGTAACGGCTTCGCCGTAGCGCAAGGCCAGCTGATCCAGCAGCGGCAGCGGGTCGTGGTCGTTGACGAAGCGCATGGTTTCGCCGGGGTGCAGCGCATCGAGCGCGCCGAAGATCGCAGCGTGGCGAAAGCGTTTGGCGACGCCGCGGGCGTCGAACGGATAAATCGCGTCGGGCGAGAGATGCAGGTGCGGCGCGGTGGCCATGGTTCAAACTCCTGTGGTGGTTGAAGGGTGCGGCCTCGGTTTGGCGACGGTGCCGGCCGCGACGGCGGCCAACACATGCGCCGGTAAAATGGTTTCGGCAAGCGGAAACAGCTCGCGCTCCTCGAAGCGCACGTGCGCTTCGAGCAGCAGGCCGAAAGACAAAAGGCTTGCCATTTCGCCGGCGGCGCCGGCCTGCGCCAGCGCGCGCAGTTGCCGGTGCTCGTCGAGGGTTCGTGCGGCGCTCGCATATTGTCCGGCGTCGCGCAGCGCCGGCAGCAGCTTTTCTTCTTCGACGAGAAAATGCGGCTCCAGTTCGCGCGAAAATATTTCTGTCAATTCCGCGGCAAGCGCGCGCGCCGCCGACGCCTCGCGCGCGGCCACGATGGCGCGGCGAGCGAGCACCAGCGCATGGTGATGCTCGCGCGTCAGCTCGATCAATTCCTGGCTGCGCTTCATCGGCGGCGCCGGCTCAGGCCTCGGCCGGCAATGCGTCAGGTGCGGCTTGCGCACGCAGGCGCCTGCCGCCGGCCCACAGCCGCAGCGCGAACAGCGCCAGCAGCAGCGCGCCCAGCGCGAACACCAGATCGCCCGGCACCCGCATCCATACCAGGGTTTCGATGAACTGCGAATGGATCACCTCGGGCGAACGCGCGAACCACATTCCTTTGCTGACGCTGGCCCAGGCCTGGTAGATGCCCGAGGGCACCAACGACATGAACACCATCATCGCCAGGCCGATGTTGAGGCACCAGAACATCGGCCGCAGCAGATTGTCGGCCCAAGCGGCGCGTTCGCTCAGCCCGCGCAGGCAGAACAGCATCAGGCCGATGCCGAGCATGCCGTAGACGCCGAACAGCGCGGCATGGCCGTGGGCGGCGGTCATGTTGAGTCCCTGCATGTAATACAGCGCGATCGGCGTATTGATGGAGAAGCCGAGCAGCCCGGCGCCGACCACGTTCCAGAAGCCGACGGCGATGAAGCACATGATCGCCCACTTGTAGGTCTGCACCCAGGGCGCCGCCTTGGAGCGGCGGTAATTGTGGTAGGCCTCGACGCCGATCATCGCCAGCGGCACGACTTCGAGCGCCGAGAACATCGCGCCGATCGCAATCACGAAGGTCGGCGTGCCGGTGAAATACAGGTGATGCAGCGTGCCGAGGATGCCGCCGAACAGGAACACGATGGTTTCCATCACGATCGCGCTGTTGGCGGTGCTTGCGCGCAACAAACCCAGCCGCGTGAACAGCAATGCGATCACGGCGGTGGCGAACACCTCGAAGAAGCCCTCGACCCACAGGTGCACCAGCCACCAGCGCCAGTATTCGATCATCGAGTAGTGCGTGTGCTGCCCCCAGGCCAGCGAACTTGCGTAGAAGCCGCCGATGCACAGGGCCGAGAGGAATACCATCGCGATCAACCCGCGGCTCTCCGACGGGCGCTTCAGCGCCGGCATCAGCGCGCGCCCGAGCAGCGTCACCCAGAACAGCAGGCCGACGAACAGCAGGATCTGCCAGACACGGCCCATGCTGGTGAATTCCAGCCCCTGGTTGCCGATCCAGAAGCTGAAGGCGCTGCCCTCGTGCTGCAGCGTCCCGAGCCAGCCAAATGCGGTGGAGCCGACGACGATGAACAGCAGCGCATAAAACAACACGTCGACGCCCAGCTTCTGCAACCTGGGCTCGTATCCCGAGATCGCAGGAGCGATGTACAGGCCGGTTGCAAGCCAGGCGGTGGCAATCCACAAGACGGCGAACTGGGTATGGATGGTGCGGCTTACGCTGAACGGCAGGATCTGCGCCAGCGGCAGGCCAAAAAAGCTGCTGCCTTCCACCGCATAGTGCGCCGTGATCACGCCCATG
Organism: Betaproteobacteria bacterium; assembly: GCA_012274205.1. GTDB lineage: Bacteria > Pseudomonadota > Gammaproteobacteria > Burkholderiales > SG8-39 > 2-12-FULL-64-23. Next base: position 3,911 of record JAAOZY010000334.1, on the reverse strand, counting down.
CCGATCTGCGCCAGGATCAGGCCGATCACGACATAGAAGTACTTCTTGGTTGCGCGCATCGACGGCGTCGGCTTCAGGTCGAACAGCGGATCGGCCTGGGGCGGCACCGGATCGCCGGCCTCCTTGCTCGCCGCGTGAAAGAAAATCATCGCCGCGATCGCCGCGATCATCAGGATCACGCTCGCGATCGACCAGATCCCGGCGCCCGCGGTCGGCGTATTGCCGACGAGCTCATCGTGCGGCCAGTTGCTGGTGTAGCTCAAGCCGGTTTCGCCCGGCCGGTCCGTCGCCGCAGACCAGGCAGCCCAGAAAAAGAACGCCGTCAGCGCCTGCCGGTCAGCCGGATCCGGCAGCGAGCCGGAATTCATCGCGTACTGTTCGCGCAGCTTGTCCAGCTGCTGCTCGTCGCCGAACAGGCCGGCGTAGTGCGCTGCCACCGCCTCGACCGCCTGCGCGCGCTCGTTCGAAAGCGTGATAGTGCCGGACTGCGGGTCGTAGGTGTTTTGCCGCATTTCCGCCTGCAGCCGTGCGCTCAGATCAGCCTGTGCACCGGCGCCGAGGCGCTCGAACGCCAGGCCGTAGCCCTTCTGCGCCCAAAGTTCGCGCAGCGCCAGGGCCTCGCGGTGGAGCCAGTCGGCCGACCAGTCCGGCGCGACATAGCTGCCGTGGCCCCACACCGATCCCAGTTGCTGGCCGCCCGCGGCGAGCCAGGCCTGCTGCCCGCGCTGAACCTGCGCGGCGGTAAACAGCGTGTCGCCGCGAATGTCGACGACTTTGTTCGGAATCGGCGGCGCGGCGACGTAGATTTCCGTCCCGACCCAGCCCAGCACCGCGAAAGACAGCGCGCAGATGAGCGCCAGCCAAGTCCAGAGTTTGCGTGAGGCATGCATGGCGGATATTCTCCTGTTTGTCGACAAAGTGAGTGAAAACCGGGGCGCTGTCTTGCGCATATAAGCAGTATATTACATACCGTTTCTATATTTTTCAAGTTCTTTTTTGAATCTGCGGCCGGACTGCCGCCGCGCTCCGCACCGTTCGCTGACTTCCCGCGCGGCGAACAGCGCTACCGCGCCTTACATCGCGTCCAATGGCTGCCCTGCTTGGTTTCCAATGATCTGCGCGTGGGCCCGGACAGACCCGGCGCTGGCTTCCGCAGCTGCCGCGCGCGCCGTGGCAGCGCTACGGCTGCGGCCGCCGCGTAGCACTGGTGGCGGCTCCAATATAACGGTATTCCCGGTATGTCTTATAGAGTGCCGGCACAGGCGCGCCGCGGCGGGCGTCAGACTGAGCCGGACTGTTCCAATTCGGCGAGGGCTTCCAGGGCCACCCGCGCGCGCGCCTGCAGGGCGCGATAGCTGCGCTCCCATTCGTCCTTGCGCGGCGTAGCGTGCGCAAGCTGCCGCGCGAGCGCGGACAAGGAAGCGGTTGCCTGCCGCGCATGCGCGAGTTGCCGCAGCGTCTCGTCGTGGTCGGCGGCGTAGACGAATTCCGTCTTGCGATCCTGGCAGATGCCGACGCAAGGCTGTGCGCCTTCGATGCGGCCGCAGCCGATGCACTGCCAGGCAGTCACGCGCTCGGTCATTTTCACCCCTCCTAGTTCAGGACACGGCGCGGTCGGGCCGAACCAACCCCGCTCCGCGGCGCAGTTGTTCTTGTGCCTCCGCAGCGCTGCTGCCGACAGGCACCGCCGCCCGATTCACCATCTCGAATTTGCAAATGTATATCATCTTATGATATATCAGCAGCATTCCAGAAGGCCACGCGAAAATTTCCACGCTGGCAATTCCGGCGACATCCGAAAGTGTATCCGCTTGCCCGAAACCTACATTCTGCTCAAGTACCTGCACCTAAGCTGCGTTGCGCTCTCGGGCGCGGGCTTCGTGCTGCGCGGCGCATGGATGATGCGCGCTTCCGCCATGCTCGCGCGACGCTGGGTGCGCATAGCGCCGCACCTGCTGGATACCGTGCTGCTTGCGAGCGCAATCGCGCTGGCCCTGCTGATCGGCCAATACCCCCTGGTGGACCCATGGCTGACGGCCAAGGTCCTCGGACTCATTGCTTATATTGTTCTTGGCACGATTGCGCTGCGCCGCGGACGCACGCGCGCCGTTCGCATCGCGGCGTTTTGGAGCGCGCTGCTGGTATTCGCCTATATCGTGGCCGTGGCAATGACGAAATCGGTGCTGCCTTATGTCGACTGAAGCCAACGCAATGCCGGCGCCGGCGGCACCCGGCCTGGTCTGGATCAGGGCCGCGCCGCACCGGCTGTTTTTCTTCCTCGCCTCGCTGCTGTTGCTGCTCGCCTCGACCTGGTGGGGCGTGGTTCTGGTGCTGCGGCTGTTCGGGACAGCCCTGCCGGCGGCGCTTGCGCCAACTCTGGTGCACGCGGCGGCGATGCTTTACACCTTCATCCCGATGTACATGTTCGGCTTCCTGTTCACCGCCGGTCCGTCCTGGCTCGGCGTGAAAGGCCCGAGCGCGTCAGAGCTATTGCCTGCCGCGCTGCTCGCGTTCGCCGGCGGCGCTTCGATTATCGTGCTGTCCATCGTTTCCATGCCTGCGTCGGGCGCCGCAGCGCTGCTCTTGCTTGCGTGCTGGGCGCGCTACCTGCAGATTTTCGCGCGGCTGGTCCGCCAAAGCACGGCGCCCGACCGCAGGCACGCCAAACTGGTCCTGACATTCATGCTGCCAGGCGTCGCCGGTCTGGCATGCTATGCGCTGCTGTGCTTCAGCGGCGATCAGCGCTGGTTTTCCTGGGTGATCGTCGCCGGACTGTGGTGGTTCGCCCTTCCGGTATTCCTGACCGTGGTACACCGCATGCTGCCTTTTTTTACCGCCGCGGTGCTGCCTTCCATCGCCGCCTGGCGTCCGTTCTGGGTGCTGTGGTGCTTTCTCGCCGCTTGCGTAGGCCATGGCGCCATTGAAATTGCAGGACTGAGCCGCTACACCTGGGCCGTCGATGCGCCGGCGGCCGTGTTCCTGCTCTGGCTCAGCCTGCGCTGGGGACTGCTGCACAGCCTGCGTATCCGCCTGCTCGCGATGCTGCACCTGGGCTTTGTCTGGCTCGGCATCGCGTTTGCGCTGTCCGCGCTGGACGCAGCACTGGCCCTGACTGGCGCTCGCGGCCTCGGACTGGCGCCGCTGCACGCGGTGACCATGGGTTTCGCCGCTTCGGTGATGTTCGCCATGGTAACGCGCGTCACGCGCGGCCATTCCGGCAGCAGCCTGAGCGCCGACGACGCGACCTGGTACTTGTTCGGGCTGCTGCAGGCCGCAACCCTGCTGCGCCTCGGATCCGAACTCTGGCCGCAGGCCTACGCCTGGCTGGTGACTGCGGCAATCCTCGCCTGGCTTGCCGCGTTCGCCGGCTGGGCGTGGAAATACGTTCCGGTTTACCTGCGCCCGCGCACCGACGGCAAGCCCGGTTGAACCGATGACCATGCCTGACGGCATCAAACAATGGCGCAAGGCGCGGCGCGACGAAATCCTGTCGCGGCGCGTATCGGTGACGGCGCAGGAGCGCCGCGCCTGGAACGAGGCGATCACCGCGGCCCTGCTCGAGGGTTTTCCGCTGCTGCAGCAGGCGGTGGTCGGATTCTACTGGCCGTTCAAAGGCGAATTCGATCCGCGCTTTGCGATCCACGGCTGGCGCGGGGGCGGCGCCAGGGCGGCACTCCCGGTAGTGGTCCAGAAGGGCGCACCGCTGCAATTCCGCGAATGGTGGCCGGGCGTGGGCACGAGCAAAGGCGTGTTCGACCTGCCGGTGCCGGTAGGCACCGACATTGTCACGCCGCAGGCGCTGCTGATCCCGCCGATTGGTTTCGACCCGGGCGGTTACCGGCTCGGATACGGCGGCGGCTACTTCGATCGCACACTCGCCGCACTGACGCCGCAGCCGCTCAAGATCGGCG
>JAAOZY010000333.1 GCA_012274205.1 Betaproteobacteria bacterium | reverse complement strand
GCGCTGGAGAAGTTCGCGGTCGAACCGGCGCGCGGCGCCTCGGTGGTGACGCTGATCATCATCACCATCGGCGCGTCGATATTCCTGCGCGGGCTGGCGATGCTGGTATGGGACAAGCGCTTTCACGCTCTGCCGCCATTCACCGGCGACAAGCCGATCGCGATAGGCGGCGCGACCATCCTGCCGCAGAGCCTGTGGGTGCTCGGGGTGACGCTGGCGATCGTGCTCGCGCTGTCATGGTTTTTCGGGCGCACCCTGCTGGGCAAGGCCATGCTCGCCACGTCCCACAACCGCCTTGCCGCGCAGCTCGTCGGCATCAACGTGCGCATGGTCCTGTTCCTGTCCTTCGGCCTGTCGGCGGCGCTGGGCGCGATCGCGGGCATACTGATTGCTCCGATCACCACAACTTCCTACGACGTCGGCGTGCTGCTGGGCCTGAAGGGTTTCGCCGCGGCGATACTGGGCGGCCTGGGCAGCGGCGTCGGCGCAGTGGTCGGCGGCCTGGTGCTCGGCATTGCCGAGACCATGAGCGCGGGCTATCTATCATCGGCCTACAAGGATGCGATCGCGTTCGTGATCATCCTGGTGGTGCTGTTCTTCATGCCGAGCGGCCTTTTCGGCAGGCGCGGCGGCGATCGCGTCTAGATAGATGCTGGCGCGCCTCGCATCGCCACGCACCGGGGGACTGCTTGCGCTCGCCCTCGTCATTGCGCTGTTGCCGCTAGCGCTGAGCAACAACTATTTCTACGATGTGGCGATCCTGGTCGGGCTCAATGCCATCGTCTGCGTCGGCCTGAATCTGCTCATCGGCTATGCCGGGCAGATCAGCCTCGGCCATGCCGGCTTTTTCGGACTGGGCGCCTACGGGTCGGCCATCCTCGCGTCGCGCTACGGCTGGCCGCCGCTCGCCGCGCTGCTCGCCACCACTGTCGCGGTGGCGCTGCTCGCCTATGTCGTCGGCCGCCCCATCCTGCGCTTGAGGGGGCACTATCTCGCCATGGCCACGCTGGGGCTGGGCATCATCATCTTCATGGTCATCAGCACCGAGGATAAATTCACCGGTGGCCCGGACGGCATCGCGGTGGTGCCGTTCAGCGTCGCCGGCTTCGTGCTGCAGGGGGAGCGCGTCTGGTACTGGGTCGTCGGGGCGCTGCTGCTCCTCGCCGTCTGGCTCGGCCTCAACCTGATCGAATCGCCGACCGGGCGGGCGCTGCGCGCGCTGCACAGCTCCGAGGTCGGCGCCGAAGTGGTCGGGATCAATGCGGCCGAGCACAAACTGATGGTGTTCGTGGTTTCGGCCGTGTTCGCCTCGGTCGCCGGCAGCCTGGCCGCGCACTACTCGGGTTTCGTCACGCCGAGCAAGGTGACTTTCCTGCACTCGATCGAACTGGTCACCATGGTGGTGTTCGGCGGCCTCGCCTCGACTTTTGGCGCGGTGGTGGGCGCGGTCGTGCTCACGACCCTGCCGCAGCTGTTGGCGGCGTTCGAGGACTACGAAATGATGGTGTTCGGCGCGGTCATGATAGGCACGATGATCTTCCTGCCGCGCGGCGTGGTCCCCAGCCTGGCGCGGCTCTTCTCGCTGCGACGCAAGCCAGCCGCAAACGAGAAGGCGGGGGCCGCATGAGCAGGGAGCAGGGGCCCCGCGGCGCGGGGATGCGACCGACCGCGATTGCGGCCGGACGCCGACAGCGCGAAGCTGAACCTCCGATGCTGGTGACGGAGGCGGCATGAGCATGATGCGCATCGAGGCGCTGGGAAAAAAATTCGGCGGCGTGAACGCGGTCGAAGACCTCAGTTTCGAGATTCCGGCCGGCTCGGTGTATTCGATCATCGGACCCAACGGCGCCGGCAAGACGACTTTGCTCAACCTGCTCACCGGGGTGTACCGGCCGTCGTCCGGGAGTATCCAGTTCAACGGGCAGGACCTGACCGGGCGGGCGCCGCACCAATTTGCGCGCCATGGCATCGCGCGCACCTTCCAGAACCTGCAGGTGTTCTTCAACATGAGCGCGCTGGAAAACGTGATGGTAGGGCGTTACCTGCAGGAGCGCTGCGGCCTGGCCTCGGCGCTGCTGCGCTTCCCGCGCCTTGCGCGTGCCGAGCGCGCCTGTCGCGAAGAGGCCGCCGAACTGATGCGCTATGTCGGTCTGCAGGACTATCTGACGGCCGCATCCGACGCGATGCCCTACGGCGCGCTGAAACGCCTGGAAATCGCGCGCGCGCTTGCAACCAGGCCGAAACTGATGCTGCTGGACGAGCCGGCCGCGGGTTTGAATCCGACCGAAGCGCTGGAGCTGGACAAGCTGATCGGCAAGCTCACGGGGCGCGGCGTGACCGTGGTGCTGGTGGAACACAACATGAAGCTGGTGATGGGCGTATCCGACCAGATTCTGGTGCTCGACTACGGCCGCAAGCTCGCCGAAGGATCGGCGCAGGCGGTACGCAACGACCCGAAGGTGATCGAGGCCTATCTCGGCAGCGAGCTTGCGCACGATGCCTCCTATGGCGAGGACATCGCGCGCGCGGTCGCGGTGGCGGCGGAGATGCACCGATGATGCTCGAGGTCGAAGGCCTGGGCAGCCACTACGGGCGCATCCCGGCATTGCGCGGCATCGACCTGAGCGTGGCCGAGGGCGAACTGGTGGCGCTGGTGGGCGCCAACGGTGCGGGCAAGACCACGCTGTTGCGCGCGCTCTCCGGGGTGCAGCCCCTGAGCGCCGGGCGGGTGCGCTTCGAGGGCGCCGACATCACCACCGCGGCGCCGGACCGGCGCGTGCGCCTGGGCATCGTGCAGGTGCCCGAAGGGCGGCAGGTGTTCGCGCCGCTATCGGTGGAGGACAATCTGCGCCTGGGCGCCTATCTGCGCAGCAAGGCCGAAGCGGCGCAGGGAATGGAGCGCGTGTATGCCATGTTCCCGGTGCTCAAGCAAAAGCGGCGCGAGCCGGCCGGGACGCTGTCCGGCGGCCAGCAGCAGATGCTTGCCATGGGCAGGGGGCTGATGGCTTTGCCGAGGCTGCTGCTGCTCGACGAGCCGAGCATGGGGCTGGCACCCAAGCTGGTGGAAGAAATATTCGCCTGCGTGCGCGCGCTGAAGTCGGCCTCGACGACGATATTCCTCGTCGACCAGAACGCGCGCGCAGCGCTGGGCGTGGCCGACCGGGCCTATGTGCTCGAGACCGGGCGCATCGTGGTTTCCGGCAGCGGTGCCGAATTGTTGCAGAACGAGCAGGTGAAGGAGGCTTACCTCGGGCTGTGACCCGCGGCGGGCAGAACGTGGATCGAATGCCGGCCCCGCGTCGTGTGCAGGCACCGGGGCAGTGCAGGAATCTGGAGGCAATGCGATGAAGACAAACTTGCAAGTCGAAGCCGGGGTCGCGCAATGAACGCACCGGAAAAACAAGCCGCGGCGCTGGCCGCGTCGGGAAAGCGCGCGACCTACTGCTACCAATGCGTGGCCGGTCCGGATCTGCTCACGGTGAAAGTCGTGGACGGGATCGCGACCGAGGTCGAGCCGAACTTTGGCGCCTGCAGCGTGCATCCGGGCGGCGGCAAGGTGTGCGTGAAAGCCTACGGGCTGATACAAAAGACCTACAACCCGAACCGCGTGCTCACGCCGATGCGACGCACCAACCCGAAAAAGGGCAGGGACGAGGACCCCGGTTTCGTCCCCATTTCCTGGGACGAGGCGCTCGACACCATCGCCGCGAAGCTGCGCGCGGTGAGGCAGGCCGGCCTGCTCGACGCGTCGGGCTATCCCAAGCTCGCCGCGAATTTCGGCGGCGGCGGCACGCCGCAATCCTACATGGGCACGTTCCCGGCATTTCTCGCTGCCTGGGGGCCGGTCGACATGGGCTTCGGCTCGGGCCAGGGGGTGAAATGCACCCACTCGGAGCATCTGTACGGCGAATTCTGGCACCGCGCGTTCACCGTGTGCCCGGACACGCCGATGTGCAATTACGTCATTTCCTGCGGCGCGAATTCCGAAGCCTCCGGCGGCGTGGTCGGGGTGTGGCGCCATGCCAATGCGCGCGAGCGCGGCATGAAGCGGGTGCAGATCGAACCGCATCTGTCGATCACCGGCGCCTGCTCGGCCGAATGGGTGCCGATCAAGCCCAAGACCGATCCGGCCTTCCTCTACGCGCTGATCCACGTAATGCTGCACGAGGCCGCGCGCGAGCGGCTGGACATTGAGTTTCTCAAGCAGCACAGCAATTCGCCCTATCTGGTCGGCGCAAGCGGATTCTACCTGCGCGATGTCGCGACGAAGAAACCCCTGCTCTGGGATACAAAACGCAATGCGGCGGTGCCCTTCGACACCCCCGGCTGCGATCCGGCGCTGGAAGGCAGCTTTGCCTGCGACGCGATTGAAATCGGTCCGGACGCGGCGGTGCTGGCGCAAGGCCGGCTCGCAGGCAGCCCTTCGTTCGCCAAGCTGGTCGAGCACATACAGCCGTACTCGCCCGAATGGGCCGCCGAAATCTGCGACGTGCCTGCCGCGACCATGCGCCGCATCGCCAACGAGTACCTCGATCACGCCCAGATCGGGGCGACCATCGAGATCGAAGGCAAGACCATGCCGTTCCGCCCGGTGTCGGTGAGCCTGGGCAAGACGGTCAACAACGGCTGGGGCGGCTTCGAGTGCGTCTGG
>JAAOZY010000332.1 GCA_012274205.1 Betaproteobacteria bacterium | reverse complement strand
GATTCGGCATCGCGCCGCCGCGGTCGTTTTCGCGCGGCGCCGACAGCTAGCCGCTTTCAGCGGCGCGCCTTTGCGCTAAACTCGCGACTAAGGGGCCATTTCAGAATTACCGAAATGCCCCCCGATTTAGGGGAGCACGAGGGGAGTTTTCCCCTCGTTTTGTTGGAAAGTCCAAGGACGCAAATCGTTTTTTCGTACATCACGGCAGCGCGCACCGGCGCCGCCGGCCATAGAGACAAGAATGAGCTCACCCACCTTCCTGACGCTGCACGAGCTGGTAAAGAGGGCGCGGCAGAAACTCAGCCACGACAGCTGGGACTATATCGTCGGTGGCGCCGAAACCGAGACCACGGTCAGGCGCAACCGGCTCGCGCTCGATTCCATCGCGTTCCGGCCGCGGGTGCTGCGCGACGTCAGCCAGGTCGACGCATCGGCGAAACTGCTCGGGCGCACGCTGCGCCTGCCCCTGCTGCTCGCACCGATCGGCGGTCTTGAACTGTTCGCACCCGAAGCCGGCGCCGCCGCGGCCATGGCGGCGCGTCAGTTCGGCATCGCGCACATGCTGAGCTCGGTATGCGAACCCGGCCTCGAAGCCGTGGCCCGGGCGGCGCCCGACGCGCTGCGCATGTTTCAGCTGTATGTGCGCGGCGATGCGGCCTGGACCGACGCCCTGGCCGAGCGCGCCGTCGCCGCCGGCTGCAGCGCATTCTGCCTCACCGTCGACACTGCCTATTACAGCCGGCGCGAGCGCGATATCGCGAAGCGCCACAGCCGCAGCGGCCCCATGCCGGAGCGCGAGTTCCAGGCCCGCGTCACCTGGGACGACGTGGCGCGGATCAAGGCGAATTGCGCCCTCCCGCTCGTGCTCAAGGGCATCGCCACCGCGGAGGATGCGATACTCGCGCTGGAGCAGGGCGTCGACATCATCTACGTATCGAACCACGGCGGGCGCCAGCTCGACCACGGCCGCGGCGCGATGGAGATGCTGCCGGAAATCGTCGCCGCGGTCGGCGGGCGCGCGCCGCTCATCGTCGACGGCGGGTTCTGCCGCGGCACCGACATCGTCAAGGCGCTCGCCGCGGGCGCCGACCTGGTCGGACTCGGCCGCATGCAATGCATCGGCCTCGCCGCGGGCGGAACGGCCGGGCTGGTGCGCCTGCTCGAAATTCTGGAGCAGGAAATCCACATCTGCCTCGGCCTGCTCGGCGTCGCCGCGTGGAACGCGCTCGACCCATCCTATCTGCACCCGGCTGCGCCGCTGGGCGCGGGGGACACCTTGGGCGCATTTCCGCTGCTCGCGCTCGAGCCGAACAGTTTCTATTAAAGCAGCCATCCAGATCCGTCACAGGCGACATCAACCATGCAATGGACTGAACGACGCGAACGTTTCTGCGCAATACTGCAAGGCAAGGCCTGCGTGCACCCGGCTTCGGTGTACGACCCGGTATCGGCGCGTATCGCCGAAGACCTGGGCTTCGAGCTCGGCATGTTCGCCGGCTCGATCGCCTCCCTGACCGTTCTGGGCGCGCCCGATCAGACGCTGATCACGCTCACCGAATTCGCCGACCAGGCGCATCGCATCTGCCGCGCCGGCAACCTGCCGCTGCTGGTGGATGCGGACCACGGCTACGGCAACGCGCTCAATGTGATGCGCACCGTGGAAGAACTGGAGAGCGCGGGGATTGCCGCACTCACCATCGAGGACACCGCCCTGCCCCAGGCCTATGGCGGGGGCGGCGCAGCGCGGTTGATTTCGCTCGACGAAGGCGTGGGCAAGATGAAAGCCGCGATCGCCGCCAGGCGCGACCCGCGCCTCGCGATCATCGGACGCACCAGCGCCCTGGCGCTCACCGGACTGGACGACGCGCTCGCCCGCGGCAAGGCGTACGCGGCGGCCGGCGTCGATGCGCTGTTCTTTCTCGGCGTGCGCACGCGCACGCAACTGGAGGCGATCGCCGCGGAAATCAGGCTGCCCATCGTGCTCGGCGGCGCCGGCCCCGAACTCGCCGAGCGCGAGTACCTGGGAAGCGCGGGCGTGCGCATCTGCCTGCAGGGACACCAGCCGTTCATGGCCGCGGCGGCGGCAGTGCACGAGACGATGAAAGCGCTGCGCGCGGGCACGCCGCCGGCCAAGCTGGCGAACATCGCATCGGCGCAATTGATGCAGCAACTCAGCCGCGACGCGGATTACGCGCGCTGGGGCGAGAGCTTTCTCGGCAGTGGCAAGAAATGACGCGGCGGGCAATGCGCGCGCCGCCGACTGATTCCGATAACCTGACAGCGAGACACCAATGGACCTGCCCAGCTATGAAACCCTGAAGACCGAAACCGCCGCGCCGCATGTGTTGCTGGTAACGCTGAACCGGCCGCAGGTGGCAAATGCATTCAACACCCGGATGGGGCGCGAATTTCTCGACCTGTGGACGCGCCTGACCGAGGACGCGGGCGAGGTGCGCTGCGTGGTGCTAACCGGCGCCGGCGACAAGGTGTTCTGCGCCGGCGCCGACCTGAAGGAACGCAACGGCATGACACGCGAGCAATGGCAGCGCCAGCATGAACTGTTCGAGCGCCACTATTGGGCGCTGACCGACCTGCCCGTGCCGATCATCGCCGCGGTCAACGGCCATGCCTACGCCGGCGGCTTCGAAGCCGTGCTCTCCTGCGACTTCGCCTACGCCGTAAACACCGCGCGCTTCGCGCTGACCGAAGTCACGCTGGGCATCATGCCCGGCGCCGGCGGGACGCAGAATCTGCCGCGCGCGGTGGGCGAACGCCGCGCCAAGGAAATCCTCATGACCGCGCGCCCGTTCAGCGCGCAGCAGGCGCTGGACTGGGGCGTGGTCAACGACATCTGCGCGCCGGGGGAACTCATGCCGAAGGTGCTCGACACCGCGCGCGCCATCGCGGGCAATGCGCCGCTGTCCATCCGCCAGGTGAAGAAATCGGTGCGTTACGGCATGCAGATGGAGCTCAAGACCGCCTACCGTTTCGAGGTCGAGGCCTACAATCATCTGGTCGAGACCGAGGATCGCTACGAGGGCATCAAGGCCTTCAACGAAAAGCGCAAGCCGGCGTTCAAGGGCAAATAAGAGTCCGTAACAAAAGACTTTAGGTTAGGGGCCGAATTAGGGGAGCACGAGGGGAGGTCCCCCAAGGGGACTTTCCCGTCAAGCGGGATCGAGACCTTCGGGGCGTCCCCCAAGGGGACTTCCTTCGGGGCGTCCCCCAAGGGGACTTCCTTCGGGGCGTATCCCCTCGTTTTGTTACAGAGCCTGAACCGGGGAACGCTCAGCCGCGGAAAAACGCGCTGAACTCCCCTGCCGGCACCGGACTCCCGGCCAGGTAACCCTGAAACTGGTCGCAGCCGTATTCGCGCAGGAAATCGAGCTGTTCCTGCCGCTCCACCCCTTCAGCGACCGCTGCGAGCTTCAGCGTCTTGGCGAGGTTGATGATGGCCACCGCGATGGCGCGCTCATCGGCGTCAACGCCCAGGTCGTCGATGAAGGAGCGGTCGATCTTGAGCCTGTCAATCGGATAGCGCTTCAAGT
>JAAOZY010000331.1 GCA_012274205.1 Betaproteobacteria bacterium | reverse complement strand
GTTGCAGATACGCTGCACTGTATCCTCGTCCAGCCGGTCCATGGTGGCGATGCCGTGGGCGTGGAAATCGCGCTTCATCATGTTGATGGCCTGGGAACGGTAGTCCTGGGCCTGGGCGGCGAAGGCGACGGCGAGGGCGGCGGCGCCCAGTATCGATGCTTGCAATGTCTTCATGGCTGTCTCCTCCTTTAGCGCTTGATTCCCGGGCCTTTGTACAGCTGCCCGTTGGCGTTGACCGCCAGGTAGGTCATCAGGTCCGACAGCGTCTGCGAAACATATCCGGGCTCGGGGACGCGCTGCTGGCGGAAGCAGTCGTTCAGCCGCCACTGCAGCGTATGCTGCAAGCCGCCGGTCATGCGGTATCCGGGCCAGCCCTGGAATGCGGCGATGGCGCCTTTCTTGCTGCTGAGATTGGGCAGATCCTGGGTGCGGATGCGCAAGCCGTCATCGCCGTGGCAGGTAGCGCAGGAGAAATCCCAGGGGCCGGCGCGGTAGTTGAATATCTCCTCGCCGATTTTGTAGGCCTCGCGCTCTTTCGCGTGTTTCTGCGGCGCGGCGATCTTCATGCCGCGCGACTGCCCGGCAACGTAGGTGACCAGCGACACCGGGTCCGGCGTATGCGAGCCCTTGCTGAACGGCTGCTTGGCCAGGTCCGCTTCCTTGAATCCCTGCAGCGTCACCATGCAGTACACGATGCGCCGTTCGGCATCCATCACCGCGTCGGCGTCGGCAAAATAGCGCGGCAGGTGGACGTAGGCGCCCTTCAACACGCCCGGTCCGAGGCCCAGGTCGCATTGTTCGAGCGAGGCGTTCTTCGGCCCGCGCTTCTGCTTCCACAGCTCCGCGCCCTTGGCCTCGAACAGCTCGGCCGGACTCGCGTCCTCCATGATGTCGCGGAATTTCTCGAACTCGGCCGAGATCGCGCTCTTCGATGCAGCGGCGGCCTTCTTGGCCGGCACTGCGGCTTTCCTGGGCGCGGCGGCTTCGCTCCGCGCAAGCTGCGCAGCGCAGACCAAAGCCAGGCCGGACAGCGCAACAACCGCTCTCAGCTTGATGCTAGACATGGATTCCTCCTTCAGATTTGACCAGCCGCGCGGGCCGATCGCCGCGCGCGTCTCCCGCTTCCGCTCTAACGGCGGATATTCTACTTTCTAGTTGATCGTGGCCTCGTCGGTGCGCTTGTCGCCCTTGTTGTCGGTCCAGGTGACCTGGATCTTGTCGCCCTTCTTTGCGCCCTTGAAGCTGAATTCCAGAAACGGGTTCTTCGCTATCGCAGTGCCCCAGTTCGCCGACAGGACAACTTTGCCCTGCCAGGTCGCGGTGACCTGCTGGATGAAATGCGCCGGAATGGGTTTGCCCGCGCCGTCCTTGCGCTGGCCGGTTTCCATTTCGTGGGCCATCAGCACCTTGACGATGACTTCGCCGTCCTTGGCCACAGCGCGAATGCGCATCGGATCTGCCATGTTGCTCCTCCTCCTGGTTTCTGCAGTCTGACGGCGGCGTTCAGCCGCCGCATCCGCCGATGGTGACTTTGACTTCTTTCTTGGTTTCGTAGAACTTGCCGTTGGCCTTCACCAGGATGTGCACGTCCGTGGTCTGCGCCAGCTTCACCCGCGTGCTCACCGAAGGATCGGTGCCTGCGGGGATATCGAAGCTCGCCGCGAGTGAAGTCGGGTTCTTCGCGATCAGGATGGAAATCGACTCGGTGCCCGGGATCTTGCTTACCGCGCCGATCGGCACCACTGCGCCGTTCTCCGCGATTTCCGGCGCCGTCATCACGATGTCCGCCGACTGGGTGCGATTGGCGGCGCCCAGCGCATCGAACGCATCCTTCAGGTTCTTGGCCCCGAACGCATTCTGGTTCCAGTCGACCGCGAGCGCCGCTTCTGTGCGCAGCATGCCGGCCGTGGCCAGCAACGCGAGCAGGCCCGCGCCGCCGCCGGCCTTGAGTACGTTCCTGCGAGATTGATCCATGACTCCTCCTTCTGTCGAATTTATAGTGGCCGAGCAAGCTTCTTGGAGCCTGTCCGCGGCATGATAACCATTATGCGGACGCGCCGTGATTCGAGTGTTTCTATGCGCACATTAGCCGAATTAGGGCCGCAAGAATAGCCCGCGCAATTGTTTTGCGCAAGGGCGGTTTTGCGCAAGGGCGCGGCGGCACCCGGCGCCGTCCTTATCGGCTGGCTGCGGCGGCTTTGCGCATGCGCAGGCTCAGGGTTTCAGGTAGACGTAGCCTTCGCGGGACTGCAGCTTGCCGATTTCAGCCACGCCCGAAGGAACGAACTTCGCCTCGGGAATGAACTGGCTTTTGTTCAGCTTGCGGCTTTTCAAGGTGATTTCGCAAACGTCGAAGGTCACGCCCTTGGCGCTGAGTTCCTCCACCGGAATATTGTAGGGGTTGCCGTTCTTGTCCTTGGCGCCGTCCATGAGGAAATCCACGCCCTGGGCATGGCTCACCACCACGATTTTCGCCGTCGGGTCCACGCTCAAATGGTTGCCGACATTGCGCAGCACCGCCGTGGCGCGAGTGGAGTCGTCGATGTGATAGACGACCTTGTCCGGACCCATCCCGCGCATCGAGGCGCAGCCGCCCAGGCCGATGGCGGCGATTGCCGCAAGAACCAACATGCCGCGCCGAATGATGTTCGCCATTTGTGTCTCCTGCAGTTGTTTGAAATGAACTGTTCCTTCCACACGCTGATGCCTGGCCTTGTTGTTGTGACGGCTTTGCCGCCGCGAGCATAACCCTGAATCCGCATTGCAATCAACCCGGCGCCTGCGCAGCGCGTGTGGCAGGCGCAATCCATTTGGGCTAGTATCAGCGGCGTCCGGGAGCCGCATTTGAAGAAGACCATTTTTTCCTCGCCGCAGGATGCGGAAGCCGCGTTCTACGACGCGCTGCAGGGCGCCGACCTCGACGCCATGATGCAGGTGTGGTCGGACGAGGAGGAGGTGAGCTGCATCCATCCGGGCGGTGCGCGCGTCAGCGGCTATGAGCAGGTGCGCGAAAACTGGTCGCGCATATTCAAGTCCGGGCAGCGCCTGCAGGTGCAGCTGTCGGACCAGGTCATCGTCTCCGGCATGATGCTGTCGCTGCACAGCCTGCACGAAAACATCCTGGTGCTGGGCGGGGAGACCGCGCTTAACGACCCCACGCTCAACGTCCTGGTGGAACTGGGCGGCCACTCCAGCGCGCCCGATGCCCCGCCCCACGGTTCCTTCGTGCCGGGGCTCGACGTCAACTGGCACGTCTATGATATCTGGGGCACTCGCGATATCCAGGCGGTCGCTGGGGTCGGCTTCGATGGGCGCTATCAGACCAGCATGACCTTTCCCCGGGATACCGCGGACGCGGTGACCCTGTTCCCTTCCAGCCTGAACAGCCAGGCGGTGGATTCCCTGAAGCAGATGCGAGCCCCGCAGACCCAGTCGGCCAAATCGGCGGAGCCGGTCCCGCCGACCAGCCAATCCCCCGATGGGCCCTGTGACGGGGAAACCAAGGGCCAGACCCTCAGCCTGACCTGCTCCTACC
>JAAOZY010000054.1 GCA_012274205.1 Betaproteobacteria bacterium | reverse complement strand
GAGTGGTCGCATTCCGGCCGCCGTAGGTACGTCCACAGTCGCACGAGGCGAAGGGACGCGCACAAAAGCGGCGCTGTGGTTTGCGACCTCAGCACATATATTGGTTCAAGGAATATATGGCCTAAACGAGCATCGCAGGGAAACTATTTGCGGTCTCGCCCGCCGGGCGCGCTGTCTAGAACAGGGAATCCTGCTGCGACAATGCCTGATCAAGCTTCGACTGCACTGAATTCATTCTACGCTTTAATTCCGCGATGTCAAAGCCGCTGCCGATCTTGATCGAGAGCAATTCGTTGGCGATGTTGAGTGCGGCCATGACGGCAATGCGCTCCGTGCCAGCGACCTTGCTCGCCGCCTTGATCTCGATCATCTTCTTGTCTACATACGCAACCGCCGCAAGCAGCGCCTCGCGTTCGTCATCGGCGCAGGTCACTTTGTAGCTGCGCCCCATGATGCTTACGTCCAGGGTCTTGGGTTTTGTGCTCATTCCGGGATCTGGCGCAGCAGTGCCTCAAGGCGGGACTTGGCGCCATCGACCTTGCCTTCCAGAAGTTTGACGTTGTTCTGCGCGGACAGCAGCTGCAGTCTCAATTCCTTGTTTTCGCTGTTCAGGCGCTGACATAACAGCAGGAACTGGTCGATCTTGCCGTCGAGTAGGTCGAATTCCGCATCCATCGCTACACTATAATTTCAAAAATTGTTCCAAGTCAAGCAATAACAGGCAACTCTCAAAGCTCTTTCCATGATGAATATGCCGCCCTATTCCGTTGACTGAACGGCAGATTTCGGAGCGCGGCTTGAAGGCGGAGCCGAATTTTAATTGGGTGCATAAGCGTGTAATATCGCAGCACTCGTTCGAGGTGTCCGCCGGTGCTTCCCGCCGGCGGGTGAAACGGGAAACAGGTACCGCGCGCTTTGCGCTCAAGCCTGTGCTGCCCCCGCAACGGTATGTGAGCGCGGGTCTGTCTCGATGCCACTGCAGGCAATTGCCTGCGGGAAGGCGACAGATCCGATCCCATGAGCCCGGAGACCGGCCTTGCGCGACAGGTGGAAACACTGCGGGGACGCGGTGCGCCGGCTGTGCTTGCCTTGTCTCCCCGCGTTTCCTGTGCAGTTTGAGTGGTGCGGCCTGCGGGGACGCTGGCTGCGGGGGAATTTCATGCAATCCAATCCAATCGTCATTGCCGCCATCGGCCTGGCCCTGGCGGCGCAGGCGTACGCCCAGGAAGATGCAGTCGTAGTCACGGGCACACGCTTTCCGGAAACGCGGCTCGAGCATCCGATCGGCGTCACCGTGATCACGCGTGCGCAGATCGCCAACGGCACGGCAACGAGCCTGCCGGAACTGCTGTCGCGCTATGCCGGCATCAATGTGCGCAACAATACCGGCAGCCCGGATGTGGCCATCGACCTGCGCGGCTTCGGCGCGAGCGGCGACCAGAACGCGCTGGTGCTGCTCGACGGCCAGCGCCTGAATGACATCGAGCTCACGCCAGTGCGCTGGTCGGCGATCCCGCTCGATGCGATCGAGCGCGTCGAGATCCAGCGCGGCGGCGGCGCCGTGCTCTACGGGGGCGGCGCCACCGGCGGCACCATCAACATCATTACACGCTCGCCGATTGCCGGCGCGAAGAGCGCTGACGTTTCGCTGAGCCAAGGCTCATACAATACCAACGAGCTGCAGGCGGCCTTCAATCTCGCCGGAAATGATACGGGTTTCTCGCTTTCCGCAAATCAGCACGATTCGGACAACTACCGGGTGAACAACCGGCTGGAGCAGGGCAGCCTGATTGGCGACTTGCGCTGGACCGGGGACCGCGCCGGCCTGGTGTTCAAATTCGGCCTTGACAATCAGAGTCTGCGCCTGCCCGGCGCGCGCAGCGCGGCGCAGTTCGAAAGCGATCCACGCGGGACCGCGACGCCGAACGACTATAGCGCGCGTGATGGCACGCAGGCGACGCTGTCTGGACGCTACGCGTTCGACGCTGCCGAGTTCGCCGTCGACCTCTCCTATCGCGACACCAAGCGCATCGGTTTTTTCGACGATTACAGCGGCTTCGGCTTCAGCACGTTTACCGATACCCACGCCAAAGTGTGGTCGCTCACGCCGCGCCTGAAATTGCCATACCGCATGCTCGGGCGCGACAATGTTCTGATATTCGGCATAGACGCGGATGCCTGGGACTACCGCGGGCTGCGCGCCGCTCGTTTCGAGCTGCTGGGCGCGCCGCAGGTCGACCTGGCGGCGACGCAAAAGGACCGCGCCTACTACGCGCAGAATCACATTGCAGTGAGCGCCGCGACCAAGCTCACGCTCGGTGCGCGGTTGCAGCAGGTGGAAATCGCCGCCAATGACCGCGCCAATCCGGCGGGCTACGCCAACGCGACGCAGCAGCGCAGCCCGCGCGCCTGGGAGCTCGCGCTGCGGCACAACTTCGATGCGGCGCTCGCGCTCTATGGCAAGCTCGGCGCGAGCTATCGTGTCGCCACCGTGGACGAGATCTACAACCAGTTCGGCGGCCCGGTGTTCGATTCCATCGTGACGCCGCTGGAGCCGCAGACCTCGCGCGACTATGAAATCGGGCTGGAGTACAGGGGCGTCACCGGGCGGCTGCGCGCCAGCCTTTACCGCATGGACCTGCGCAACGAAATCCATTTCAATGCGCTCACTTTCACCAACATGAACCTGTCGCCGACGCGGCGCGAGGGATTGGAACTGGAGGGCAGCCGCAAGCTGGGCGAGCGCGTCGAGCTGTTCGCCAGCTACACCCGCGCGCGCGCCGTGTTTCGCGAGGGTGTGTATGTGGACGCGCTCACCGGCGGCAGCGTCGACCTCGCCGGCAAGAACGTGCCGCTGGTGCCGCGCAACTCGGCCAAGCTGGGCCTGAACTGGCGCCCGGCGGAGAAGACCCGGCTGAGCGCTGCGATCGCTTACGTCGGCAAGCAGTATTTCGACAACGATCAGGCCAACACCTATCCCGGGCAGATGCCATCGTTCGTAACTGTCGACGCCAGGTTGATCCGCGCCTTCGGGCCCTGGACCATCAGCGCCGCAGCCAACAATCTCACTGACAAGAAATACTATACCTACGCCATACGCAATGCCGCGGGCACCTCGTTCAACGCCTACCCCATGGCCGGGCGCAACTTTCTGCTGAGCGCAGCCTACCGCTGGAAATAGACCGGGAATGCGTTTGCGCCGAACCCTGCTCATCTGGCTAGCCCTCGCGGCGGCCGCGCTTGCGGCCTTCGCGCTTGCGCTCGCGAGCGGCAGCGTGCGGCTGCCGCCGCTGGGCCTGTTGCACGCACTGCTGTCGCCGGGGGACAGCATCGCCGGCGAAATCGTCACGCGCCTGCGCCTGCCGCGTGCGCTGGCCGCATTCGCCGTCGGCGGCCTGCTTGCACTCGCGGGCGCGCTGATGCAGGTGCTGCTGCGCAATCCGCTCGCCGATCCCTATGTGCTGGGCCTGTCCGGCGGGGCGGCCGCGGGCGCGCTCGGCGCCATGCTGGCCGGGCTGGGCGTGCTCGCCGTCGATGTGGGCGCGAGCGCCGGCGCGCTCCTTGCGATGGCGCTGGTGTTCGCGTTTGCGCGCCACGATTTCGCGCGCCAGCAGATGCACGGAGCGCTCGATGCCTCGCCGCGCCTGCTGCTGACCGGCGTGATCATGGCGGCCGGCTGGGGCGCGCTGATTACCCTGACGCTGACGCTGGCGCCGGAAGCGCGGCTGCGCGGCATGCTGTTCTGGCTCATGGGCGATCTGAACGGCGTGGAATCCTGGGAGCCGGCGCTGCTCGCACTGCTGCTCGCCCTCGGCCTGATGCTGCCGGCTGCGCGCGACCTGAACGTGCTGTTGCGCGGCGAGGCGTTGGCGCATGCGCTGGGAGTGCGCGTGGCGCCGCTGCGGCGCCGGATTTACCTGGTGGCCTCGGTGGCGACGGCGCTGGCCGTCACCACAGCCGGCGCGGTCGGCTTCGTCGGACTGGTGGTGCCGCATGCGCTGCGCCTGGCGCTGGGCAACGACCAGCGCATGCTGCTGCCGGCGAGCGCGCTTGCCGGCGGCACGCTGCTGTTGCTCGCGGACACCGCTGCGCGCAGCGTCCTCGCGCCGCAGCAGCTGCCGGTGGGTGTGATCACCGCACTCATCGGCGTGCCTGCGTTCCTGTTCCTGCTGGCGCGCAAGCCCAGGAGAATCGCATGAGCGCGCCGCTGCTCGAAGCGCAGGATCTGCTGCTGCAGGTGGACGCTCGCACGCTGGTGCGCGGCATGAGGTTCGCGCTCAATGCCGGCGAGGTATGGTGCCTGCTCGGCCCCAACGGCGCGGGCAAGTCCACGTTTCTGCATGCCGCGGTCGGCCTGCGCGCGGCGCAGGGCGGCGCGCTGCGCCTCGGCGGCAAGTCCGTGGCAGAGTGGCCGGCGGATGCGGCAGCGCGCCAGCGCTGTTTTCTGCCGCAAAGCTTCCACGACGCATTTAGCGCAAGCGTGCTCGAGAGTGTGATGCTCGGGCGCCATCCCTACCTTTCACGCTGGCAGTGGGAGGGGGAGGAGGAACAGGCGCTAGCCCTGTCGGCGCTGCGCGCAATGGATCTCGCCGGATTCGAGCAGCGCGACGTGCTTACGCTGTCGGGCGGCGAGCGCCAGCGCGTCGCGCTGGCGGCGCTGTTCGTCCAGGACGCGCCGCTGCTGCTGCTGGACGAGCCGGTGTCGCACCTGGACCTGCATCATCAGATGCTGGTGCTCGAGCATCTGGTGGAACTGGCCCGCGTGCGCGGCAAAGGCGTGCTGTTCACGGTGCACGACCTCGGTCTGGCGGCGCGTTTCGCCAGCCACGCCCTGTTGCTGACGCCGCAGGCGACGGTGCTGCAAGGCCCGATAGACTCGGTCCTGACCGAGCCCGCGCTCGAGACGGCATTCGGACACCGGGTCGCGCGCGTCGAGGCGGCCGGCCGCACGCTGTTCGTGCCGGCCTGAGATGAATGCCGCAGTGAAACCGAAGGCGTCCGGTCCGCGCCTGCGCATTGCCGTGCGCGGCATGCTGGTCCTGGCACTGGCATGGACCAGCGCGGCTGCCGCCGCCGACATCCGGCTCACCGACGATGCCGGCCGCAGCCTAAGCCTGCCGCAGCCGGCGCGGCGCATCATCAGCCTCACCCCGCACCTGACCGAGCTGCTGTTCGCGGCAGGCGCCGGCGACCGCGTCGTCGGCACGGTCGAATACAGCAACTATCCGGAGCAGGCCCGGCGCATCGAGCGCATCGGCGACAGCGCGCAGCTCGACCTGGAGCGCATCGTTGCGCTCAAGCCGGACCTGGTGCTGGTGTGGCGCGACGGCAACGCGCAGCGCCAGCTGGAAAAATTGCTGCAACTCGGCATCCCGGTGTTCTACAACGAGCCGCGCCGGCTTCCCGATATCGCGCGCGCGATCGGGCAGATCGGACTGCTGGCCGGCACCGAGGCTGCGGCGCTGCCAGCCGCACGCGCGTTCACGGCGCGCCTGGCCGAGCTGCGCCGGCGCTACAGCGGCCGTGCGCCGGTGGCGCTGTTCTTCCAGATCTGGGACCGGCCGCTGCTGACCGTCAACGGCGCGCATCTCATCAGCGACGCAATACGCTTGTGCGGTGGCCGCAATGTTTTTGCCGGCCTCAAGTCGCTGACGCCGGAAGTGTCGACCGAGGCGGTGCTCGCCGCCGATCCGGAGGCGATAGTCGGCGTGAGCGCGGAAGCGGGCCAGGTTGGAAATCTGGACGCATGGAAACAATGGCCGCGGATGCGGGCGGTCGCGCGCGCCAATCTGTTCCTCGTCGATTCCGATCTCATCAGCCGCAACACGCCGCGCATCCTCGATGGCGCCGAAGCGCTGTGCGAACAACTGGACAAGGCGCGCGCACACGGCAACTAAGAGGCCATGTCGGAATTACCGAAATGGCCCCAAGGGGAGCGCGAGGGGAGGGACCCCCTCGTTTTGAAATAAGCTCTAAGCCGCAGGTCGAGGCGCCATGCGCCTGGCAGGCCGATTCACCGCTGCGGGGTTCTCTGCTATCGTGCGGGCATGCTCAAGGATCCGGTTGATCTGCAAAGCTTGCGCCGGGTGCTGGTGACCAAGCTGCGCCACCACGGCGACGTGCTGCTCGCCTCGCCCGTGTTCTCCGTGCTCAAGGCGCATGCGCCGCATGTGGAGATCGACGCGCTGGTCTATGCCGACACCGCGCCGATGCTCTCCGACAACCCGGCGGTGTCGCGCATACTCGGCGTGGACCGCGGCTGGAAGGCGCTGGGCTGGGTCGACCAGGCGGCGGCGGAATGGAGCGCACTGCAGCAGCTGCGCAGCCGCGACTACGATCTGCTGATCCATCTGTCGGAACATCCGCGCGGTGCCTGGCTCGCGCGCCTGCTCGGTCCGCGCTACAGCGTCGCCGCGAATTACCCGCGTGCGCGGCGCTGGTGGAAGTCCAGCTTCAGCCATTTGTATCCCCTGCCGAGCAATGGCAGGCGCCATGTGGTGGAGCAGAACCTGGACGCCTTGCGCCGCATCGGCCTGCAGCCGGGCGAACACGAGCGCGGCCTGAGTTTTGTGCCCGGCGACCAGGCGCAAAGCGAAGTCGAGCACATGCTGGGCGAACTGGGCCTGGCGCGCGGCGGCTATATCCACCTGCATCCGGCATCGCGCTGGCAGTTCAAGTGCTGGCCGGCGCAAAAGACGGCCGAACTGATAGACAGGCTGCAGGCAATGGGCGAGCGGGTGGTCGTAAGCGCCGCTCCGGATGCGCAGGAACTCCAACTCCTTGCGCGCATCCGCACCCTGGTGACGACACCGTTCGCGGATGTTTCGGGCAAGCTCTCGCTGAAGCAGCTGGGCGCGCTCACGCGCGATGCGCGCCTGTTCATCGGCGTCGATTCCGCGCCCATGCACATCGCCGCCGCCATGGGCACGCCGGTAGTCGCGCTGTTCGGCCCGAGCGGCGAATTCAACTGGGGTCCGTGGCAGGTTCCGCACCGCGTGGTCGCATCCGATCACAGCTGCCGCCCCTGCGGCAACGACGGTTGCGGCGGCGGCAAAGTGAGCGAATGCCTCAGCACCCTGCCGGTGTCCGCAGTGCTGCAGGCAGCGCAGTCGCTGCTGCCGCGCTGATGCACGGGTGCAGGCGGCGCCCAGGTCGCTGCGGCAATTTGATTGTGCAAGTGCTCGAACCGGGCAGGCATGAGGCCAGCTGCGACCTCGCGCTGCCGCGGACGCCGTGGGCACGATGAAAATCGCCCTGGTGCGCCAGCGCTACAACCCCTACGGCGGCGCCGAGCGCTTCGTCGAGCGTGCCATGGGCGCGCTTGCCGCAGAAGAGGTGGAGCTGACGCTGCTTGCGCGCAGCTGGCCGGCGGGGGCGGCGGCAGGCGCTACTGCCGGAGCGTGGCGCCTGCTGCGCTGCGATCCGTTCTATGTCGGCCGGGTATGGCGTGACTGGGGTTTTGCGCGCGCTGTTTGCGCCGCGCTGAAGGCAGAAGACTTCGACCTGGTGCAATCGCATGAGCGCATCGGCTGCTGCGATGTCTACCGTGCCGGCGATGGCGTGCATCGCCAGTGGCTGATCAACCGCAAACGCGCGCTGGGCCTCCTCGGGCGCAGCGCGCTCGCGCTCAATCCCTACCACTGGTACACGCTGGCGGCGGAAAAGCGCATGTTTCTGAGCCCGGCGCTGCGCGCGGTGATCTGTAATTCGAATATGGTGAAGGACGAGCTGCGCCGGCATTTCGGCCTGGCCGAAGACAAGCTCCACGTAATTTACAGCGGCGTCGACCTGGATGCGTTCCATCCGCGGCTGCGCCAGACCTGGCGCCAGCGCAAGCGCGAGGAGCTCGGCATCGCGGCGGACACCATGGTGTTCCTGTTCGTCGGTTCCGGTTTCAGGCGCAAGGGCTTGGCGCAGCTCCTGCGCGCCCTGGGCAGCGTGCGCGACGCCCGCCTCGTGGTGGTAGGCGCCGACAAGGAACTGCCGCGTCTGCGGCGCGAGGCGGCGCGGGCCGGGCTCGCCGCCCGGGTGCATTTCGCCGGCGGCCAGGAGGACGTCAAGCCCTGGTACGGCATGGCGGACTGCTTTGTGCTGCCCACGCTGTACGACCCGTTTCCGAATGCCGCGCTGGAAGCGATGGCCTGCGCTCTGCCGCTCATCACCAGCCTGCAATGCGGTGCCGCCGAATTGATCGAGAGCGGCGTGCAGGGCTATGTCTGCCGCGATCCGCTGGACGTGGTGGAATTGGCGCGCTGCCTGAATCTGGCGGCGGCCGCGGGGCAGGCCGAGCGCATGGGTACGGCCGCCCGCGAGCGGGTCAAGACCTTCGATCTCGCCGACATGGCACAGCGCCTCACGCGCCTGTATGCGCACCTTCTGCATCCCGAATCGCGTTAGCCCAGCGCGCCGCGCGGGCGTGCACGAAGATCGGCGGCCCGGCCTTATGGCTCTGATATAATTGCACATTTTTCCATTCTGATGCGGTTCCGATAATGGCTGTTCCCGAAACCCAGAGCCGGGTCCTGTACGCGCGCCTGCTGCGCTATGTCACGCCGTACTGGCGCATGTTCGCGCTGTCCCTCCTCGCCATGATTCTGGCGGCCGCGACCGAACCGCTGCTGCCGGCGCTGATGAAGCCGCTGCTGGACGGCAGTTTCGTGAATCGCGATCCGACCACCATCCGCCTGCTCCCGTTCGCCCTGGTGGGCTTGTTCCTGCTGCGCGGCGTGTTCGGTTTCGTCAGCGACTATGCGCTCAACTGGGTGTCCAACTGGGTGGTGTTCGACCTGCGCGCGGAGATGTTCCGGCGGCTGGTCAACCTGCCCACGCGCTACTACGACGATGCGTCTTCGGGCGTGCTGATGTCAAAACTGACCTATGACGTCACCGGCGTCACGGCGGCGGCGACCACGGTGCTGACCGTGCTGGTGCGCGACACCATTACCATCGCGGGCTTGCTCGCCTGGATGTTCTACCTCGACTGGAAACTCTCGCTGATCACGCTGGTGGTGGGCCCGCTGATCGCGCTGGTGATCCGTTCCTTCAGCGGCCGGCTGCGCCGGGTGAGCCGGGGCGCGCAGCACGCCATGGGCGACATCACCCATGTGCTGGACGAGGCGATCGAGTGCCACAAGGTGGTGAAAGTATTCGGCGGGCAGGAATACGAGCAGCGCCATTTCGGCGCGGCGATCAAGCGCATGCGTGACTTCGCCATGCGCCAGACCATCGCCGCCGGAGCCTCGGTGCCGATGGTGCAGGTGCTGGCCGCGGTCGCGGTCGCGATCATCGTTTTCTATTCGACGCGTCAAAGCGGCGCCAACGGCGTCACCGTGGGCAGCTTCGTATCCTTCATGACCGCCACGCTGATGCTGCTCACGCCGCTGAAGCGCCTGACCGGCGTCAACGCTTCGCTGCAGCGCGGACTGGCGGCCGCCGAAAGCGTATTCGCGATCGTCGACGAACAGCCCGAAGAAGACGCCGGCACGCGCAGCATCGGCCGCGCGCAGGGGCGGATCGATTTCGAGCATCTGAGCTTTGCCTATCCCAACGCCGCGCGGCCGGCGCTGGCCGACGTCAATCTCAGCATCGCCCCGGGCGAGACCGTCGCCCTGGTGGGCGGTTCGGGCGGCGGGAAAACGACCCTGGCCAACCTGATTCCGCGCTTCTACAAGCCCGACGCGGGGCGCATCCTGCTCGACGGCATCGACACGCAGATGCTGACCCTCGCCAGCCTGCGCGCCAATGTCGCGCTGGTGAGCCAGGACGTGGTGCTGTTCAACGATAGCGTCGCGGCCAACATCGCCTACGGCCCCCTGTCAGGCGCGGGCGAGGCCGCCATCATTGCCGCCGCCGAGGCTGCGCATGCGATGGAGTTCATCCGCGAGATGCCGCAGGGCCTGCAGACGATGATCGGCGAGAACGGCGTGCGTCTCTCAGGCGGGCAGCGCCAGCGCCTGGCGATCGCGCGCGCGCTGCTGAAAAACGCGCCCGTGCTGATTCTGGACGAGGCCACCTCGGCGCTGGATACCGAGTCGGAACGTGTGGTGCAGGCGGCGCTGGAGACCTTGATGCAGGGCCGCACCACGCTGATCATCGCGCACCGGCTGTCGACGATCGAAAAGGCGGACCGCATCGCGGTGCTGCAGAAGGGCACGATTGCCGAAATCGGCTCGCACGCGGAGCTGCTGGCGCGCGACGGCCTCTACGCCTACCTGTACCGGATCCAATTCGCTGTCGACGAGAAGGGCGAGCGGCACAGCGGCGCTGCGCGCGACACATCTTCCGCGCTCAGCTGAGACGGCCGCCCAGCGATGACGGCAGCGCCACTCAACCTAGTGCACAGTGAGTCTTCCTGCGGCTGGGGCGGGCAGGAGATACGTGTGCTGGAGGAGGCTTCCGGCATGCTCGCGCGCGGTCACCGCGTGAGCCTGCTGTGCCCGCGCGAGGCGCGCATTTTCGAAGAGGCGGCGCGGCGCGGCGTGCCGGCGGTGGCCCTGCCGATCGCGCGCAAAGGCCTGGTCGGCCTGTTCGCCATGCGCAACTGGCTTGCGCGCGCGCGCTGCGACGTGCTCAACAGCCACAGCTCCACCGACAGCTGGCTCGCAGCGCTCGCGCTCGTCGGCATGCGCCCGCGTCCGGCGCTGGTGCGCACCCGCCACATCTCGACCGCCATTCCCGACAACACCGCCACGCGCTGGCTCTACCAGTCGGCGACCCGGCACATCGTCACGACCGGCGAGCGCCTGCGCTTGCAGCTGATCCGCGACAATGGCTATCGTCCGGAGTCGATCGACTCGGTGCCGACCGGGATAGACCTGGGCCGCTATGTGCCCGCCGACCGGGCGCAGGCGAAAGCGCGCCTAGGGCTGGATCCGGCGCAAGCCTGCATCGGCATTGTCGCCACGCTGCGCAGCTGGAAAGGGCACCGTTACCTGGTGGAGGCCTTCGCCGCGCTGAAACAGCGGGAGGCGCGCCTGCT
>JAAOZY010000330.1 GCA_012274205.1 Betaproteobacteria bacterium | reverse complement strand
GGAGAAATCCAGGCGCTCCTTGATGTTGACCGAGTAGGCGGTGGCCTCCAGCCGCAGGCCCATCTGCTCGGCGATCGACATGTACAGATTGTTGAACACCTCGAGCATCACCGGGTCCACCGAAGTGCCGATGGCGACGCGTTCCGCGCGTGCCTCGATGCGCCTGAGCACGAGATGGTCGAGCGGCGTGACTTCGGCCTGCCAGCCGGGCTCGACCACGGTGGTCGCGTTGGCCTCGGCGATGATCGCCGGCCCCTTGATCTGGTCCCCGGGCTGCAGCGCATCGCGCCGGTAGACCGGCGTGCGATGCGAGCGGCCGCCGGTGTGCATGTCCACGCTATCCGCGCGTTGCGGCGGCCCGCTGCGCGTGGCCGCAGCCGGCGCGGCCTCGGCCGGTGCGTCGGAAACACCAATGGCTTCGACCGACACCGCCTCGGCGAGCAGCGCGCGGCCGGGCATGAGAAAAGAGTAGCGCTGGCGGTAGGCGGACTCGAACTGCCTCACCATGTCCTCGATCGTGCCGAAGTTGACGATCAGCGCCGAATCGGTGCCGTCGTATCGGAGATGCACCCGCTGCAGCACGCGCACGCGCTCCGGCGCCACGCCCTGCTCCAGGATTTCCGCGCGCGCCGGCCCGCTCAGTTGTTGCAAGGTGTCATCGAGCAGGCGCCAGTTGCCCGCGTCGAGCCTCACCTCCACCGCCTGCTCGCGCATGGTGGTGATGTCGGCGAGTCCCATGCCGTAGGCCGAGAGCACGCCGGCGAGCGGATGGATGAACACGCGCGTCATGCCGAGCGCATCGGCCACGAGGCAGGCGTGCTGCCCGCCGGCGCCGCCGAAGCAGCACAGCGTGTACTCGGTTACGTCGTGGCCGCGCTGCACCGAAATCTGCTTGATCGCATTGGCCATGTTGCCCACGGCAATATCGATATAGCCCTCGGCCACCTGCTCCGGCGTGCGCGCATCGCCGGTGGCCTCGCGGATTTCACGCGCCAGCTCGGCGAATTTGCGCCGCACGATAGCGGCGTCGAGCGGCTCGTCGCCGCCCGGCCCGAACACCGGCGGAAAGAACTTCGGCTGGATCTTGCCCAGCATGACGTTGCAGTCGGTCACTGCGAGCGGCCCGTTCCTGCGGTAGGACGCGGGCCCCGGATTGGCCGCGGCCGAGTCCGGGCCGGCGCGGTAGCGCGCGCCGTCGAAATGCAGGATCGAGCCGCCGCCGGCAGCCACGGTGTGGATGCTCATCATCGGCGCGCGCATGCGCACGCCCGCCACCTGGGTTTCGAACGCGCGCTCGAATTCGCCGGCGTAGTGCGACACATCGGTCGAGGTGCCGCCCATGTCGAAACCGATGATTTTGTCGAAGCCCGCGCAGAGCGAAGTGCGCACCGCGCCGACGATGCCCCCGGCCGGGCCGGAGAGGATCGAGTCCTTGCCCTGAAAGCGGCGCGCGTCGGTGAGCCCGCCGTTCGACTGCATGAACATCAGGCGCACGCCGCCGAGTTCGGCCGCGACCTGGTCCACGTAGCGCCGCAGGATCGGCGAAAGATAGGCGTCCACCACGGTGGTGTCGCCGCGGCTGACGAGCTTCATCATCGGGCTCACTTCGTGCGACACCGACACCTGGCCGTAGCCGATCGCGCGCGCCATCGCTGCAATCTGCTGTTCGTGCTCCGGGTAGCGGTAGCCGTGCATGCATACAATCGCAATCGAAGCGTAGCCCTCGTCGTGGGCGGCCTGCAGGTCGCGCCGCGTGCGCTCTGCGTCGAGCGGGGTCAGCACTTCGCCGCGCGCCCCGACGCGCTCCTCGATTTCCACCACCTTGCTGTAGAGCAGCTCGGGCAGGACGATGTGGCGCGAAAAGATCTTCGGCCGGTTCTGATAGGCGATCCTGAGCGCGTCGCGAAAGCCGCGCGTGATGAACAGCACGGTGCGTTCGCCCTTGCGCTCGAGCAGCGCGTTGGTCGCGACCGTGGTGCCCATTTTCACCGCTTCGATCCTGTCGCCCGGAATCGGCGCGCCGGCGGCGACGCCGAGCAGATGGCGGATGCCGGCAAGCGCGGCATCGCGATAGTGCTCCGGGTTGTCGGACAACAGTTTGTGCGTGAGCACCGCGCCATCGGGGCGGCGCGCGACGACGTCGGTAAACGTGCCGCCGCGATCGATCCAGAATTGCCAGCGATGCTGATGCATGGGAAATGCAGGGGCCCGCGATTCACGCGCCCGGGGGCTTCTGTTAGGATGCGCAAAATCATATCACGCTCGTTCACCATGAATTCCCTTGAGTCCCTTGCCGGCGAGGCGCAGGCGGCGATGCCTTGCGGCGCGGCGGCGCAGATTGTGATCGCCGCGCCCTGGAACACGGCGCGCATCCAGTGCCAGAACGCGTAGATTGCGTCGTCATCGGCGCCGGCGTGGTGGGCCTCGCCTGCGCACGCGCGCTCGCGCGCGCCGGGCGCGAAGTCATCGTGCTCGAAGCGGCCGGCGCCATCGGCACCGAAACCAGCTCGCGCAACAGCGAAGTCATCCACGCCGGCATCTATTACCCGCCGGGATCGCTCAAGGCGGACACCTGCGTGGCCGGCAGGCAGATGCTGTACCGCTACTGCGAAGAGCACGGCGTGGCGCACCGCCGCTGCGGCAAGCTGATCGTGGCTGCCGCGGCGGAGCAAATCGCAACGCTGCACAAGATCCGCGCCCAGGCGGAGGCCAATGGCGTGCGCGATCTGCGCCTGCTGAGCGCAGCTGAAGCCAGGGCGATGGAGCCGCAGCTGCACTGCGTGGCGGCGCTGCACTCGCCCTCCACCGGCATCATCGACAGCCACGGCCTGATGCTCGCGTACCGCGGCGACGCCGAGGAGCGCGGCGCCATGCTCGCGCTGCACAGCCCGGTGACCGGCGGCGCAGTGCAAGCCGAAGGCGTGCTGCTCGAAGTCGGGGGCGAGGAGCCGATGCGGATCATCGCGCGCACCGTGATCAACGGCGCCGGCCTGCACGCGCAGCCCGTAGCCGCGGCCCTGCGCGGATTTCCTTCCGGGAAAGTTCCGCCCTGCCACTACGCCAAGGGCAACTACTACAGCCTTGCCGCGCGCTCCCCGTTCACGCACCTCATTTATCCGGTGCCGGAAGCCGCCGGCCTGGGCGTGCACCTGACGCTGGACTTGGCGGGGCAGGCGCGCTTCGGTCCGGACGTGGAATGGATCGCCGAAATAGACTACGATGTCGACTTGCGCCGCGCAGACGGCTTTTACCGGGCGATACGCGAGTACTGGCCGGGCCTCAAGGACGGTCAGCTGGCGCCGGGCTACGCCGGCATACGGCCCAAGCTGGGCGGCCCGGACCAGCCGGCCGGCGATTTCCTGATACAGGGGCCGCAGCAGCATGGCGTGGCGGGCCTGATCAACCTGTTCGGCATCGAGTCGCCGGGCCTGACCGCATCGCTCGCGCTGGCGGACCTGGTTGCGCGGACGGCCGCGGCTTGAACAGGCCGGGATGCGAATTGGATTGCAACGACATCAACAGAGGAGAGCAAGCATGAAATTGAAACCGACACTGTTCGCCGCGATGGTCGCGGGCCTCGCCTTCGGCACTGCCCAGGCGCAGACCAAGTGGGACATGCCTACGCCCTATCCCGACAGCAACTTCCACACCAAGAACGTGAAGCAGTTCGCCGAAGACGTCAAGGCGGCGAGCGGCGGCAAGCTCGAAATCGTGGTGCACAGCAATGCCTCGCTGATCAAGGCCCCGGAAATCAAGCGCGCCGTGCAGACCGGCCAGGTCAACATCGGCCAGATACTGGTCTCTTCGATGGCCAACGAGAATCCGATATTCGCTTTCGACTCCAACCCCTTCCTCGCGCCGAATTACGCGGCGGCGAAGAAACTGTTGCGCGCCGCGCGTCCCTATGTCGAAAAGCGACTGGACGCGCAGGGCATCAAATTGCTGTTCGCCGTGCCCTGGCCGCCGCAGGGCATCTACACCAAGAAGCCGCTCAATTCCACCGCCGACCTGAAGGGAGTGAAATTCCGCACTTACAGCCCGGACACGTCCCAATTTGCCAAGCTGATGGGCGCGATTCCGACGACGGTGCAGGTGCCCGAAATTCCGCAGGCCTTCCTCACCGGCCTGGTCGACGCGATGATCACCTCCGGCTCCACCGGAGTCGATACCCAGGCCTGGGATTACCTCAAGTATTACACCGACGCGCAAGCCTTCCTGCCGTTCAACATCGTATTCGTGAACAAGGCCGCATTCGCCAAGCTCGATCCGGCGGTGCAAAAGGAAGTCCTGGCGGCAGCCACCAAGGCGGAAGCAGCAGGCTGGGCCACCAGCGAGGCCGAGAACGAAGGCTACAAGAAGACCATGGCCGGCCACGGAATCAACGTGCAAAAGCCGAATCCGAAGCTCGCGGCCGAACTCAACGCCATCGGCAAGACCATGGCGCAGGACTGGGTCAAGAAGACCGGACCCGACGCGCAAGCGATCCTCAACGAACTGCAGTAGCGGGGTTCGAACCAGACTGCGCGCAGGATGGGGCAAAACGCACCGCCCCGCGCGCAGTTTCCTTTTATTCCCGCCGGATTCCGGATCCAGGCAACAGGTCCGGCGCTGTCGCGCGATAACGCGGATGGCAGAGGACGCTCCGGCTGCGATTTCATCGAACAGGACCGCGCAAGCGCATGCGAAGATTTCTCGACTGGCTCTACACCGGCTCCGGCATTCTCGCCGGGATTTTCCTGATCCTGATCGCGGCCTTGTCGCTGGCGCAAATCAGCGGCCGCGTGCTCGGATTCGATGCGTATTCGTTCGACGATTTCGCCGGCTTCTGCATGGCGGCCTCGTCGTTTCTTGGCCTGGCGCACACTTATCGCCGCAACGAGCACATTCGCGTCGCAATGCTCATCGACCGCTTCCATGGCCGCGCGCGCCGGACGCTGGAAACCCTGTGCCTGGGCACGAGCACGTTTCTGGTCTGCTACTTCGCCTGGTACGCGATCGACATGGCCTGGACTTCGCATATCATCAACGACGTATCGCAGGGCCTGGTGCCGGTGCCCTTGTGGCTGCCCCAAAGCGGCATGGCCCTGGGTCTGATCATCATGGCGATCGCGCTGCTGGACGATCTCCTCGTTTTGCTCGCCGGCGGCACGCCCTCGTACCTGGTGGCCGAGCGGACAAAGAAAATCGCGATGTCGGAGAATCTCTAAACCATGAACACCCTCGGCATCACCCTGTTCCTGCTCGCACTCCTGGGCGTGCTGCTCGCCGGCGGCGTTTGGATCGCGCTGGTGCTGCTTGCGATGGGCTTTGCGGCGATGGAGCTGTTTACCTCGACTCCGGTGGGCAAGCTCATGGCGACCACGGTGTGGGGTTCGAGCGCGAGCTGGTCGCTCACCGCACTGCCCCTGTTCATCTGGATGGGGGAGATCCTGTTCCGCAGCCGCATATCGGAAGACATGTTCCGCGGCCTCGCGCCCTGGCTCACTGCGCTGCCCGGCAGACTGATGCATTGCAAGTGATCGGCTGCGGCATTTTCGCGGCGATTTCGGGCTCGTCCGCGGCCACCGCCGCCACCATCGGCAAAATGACCGTACCGGAGCTGCTCAAGCGCGGCTACCACGAACCCATGGTCATCGGCTCGCTCGCCGGCGCGGGCACCCTCGGCTTGCTGATTCCGCCCTCGATCATCATGATCGTCTATGGCGTCGCGGCCAATGTTTCCATCGCGCGGCTGTTCATCGCCGGCGTGGTGCCCGGGATCATGCTGATGAGCCTGTTCTCCGGCTACATCATCCTCTGGTCCCTGCTCAATCCGGACAAGACGCCGCCCTCGGATATACACATGAGCTTCGCGCAGAAGCTGTACGCCTCGCGTCTGCTCATCCCCACGGTGCTGCTGATCGCTGCGGTGATCGGCTCCATCTACAGCGGCATCGCGACACCTACGGAAGCGGCGGTGCTCGGCGTGGTGGGCTCGCTCATCCTGTCGCTGGTCTCGGGCTCGCTCGACTGGAAAACGTTCTCCGACAGCGTCATGGGCGCGATGCGCACGTCCTGCATGATCGCCTTCATTCTGACCGGTGCGGCCTTCCTTACCACGGCAATGGCCTTTACCGGCATCCCGGAAGCAATGGCGGCCTGGATCACCAAGCAGGCGCTCTCGCCGGTAATGCTGATCGCTGTGCTGACGCTGCTGTACATCGTGCTCGGCTGTTTCATCGACGGCATTTCGATGGTCGTGCTGACTTCGGCGGTAATCCTGCCTACGGTGCAGGCGGCACATATCGATCTTCTGTGGTTCGGCATCTTCATCGTGCTGGTGGTGGAAATGGCGCAAATCACCCCGCCGGTAGGCTTCAATCTGTACGTGCTGCAGGGCATGACCGGCAAGGACATCTTCAGCATCGGCAAGCACGCGCTGCCGTTCTTCCTGCTGATGGTGGCCGCAGTCGCGATCATCTGGATCTTCCCGGACATGGTCACTTACCTGCCGCAAAGGATGCTGGGCAGAGGCTGATGCACGCGGACCGCAGCCAGCCCGTCTGTCTGACCGGGGAAATCCGCGCGCTCGAGCGCAGCGCCGCCGAGCGCGCCGGCGCCGCGCCGCTGATGCCGCTGGCCGGCCTCGCCGCGGCCGAATACGCGCGCGAGCTGCTCGGCGACAACGGCAGGAAGGTGCTGGTGCTCGCCGGCCCCGGCAACAATGGCGGCGATGCGTTCGAGCTCGCTGCGCACCTGAAGAGCTGGTTCTACCGCGTCGAAGTGGTATTCACCGGCGACGAGCACCAGTTGTCCGAAGATGCGCTGGCCGCGCTCAGGAAATGGCGCGAATGCGGCGGCAACACCTACGCTGCGCCGCCTGCGGCGCTGCGCCCGGACCTGGTGGTGGACGGCCTGTTCGGCATTGGCCTGGCGCGGCCGCTGGACGGCCGCTACGCCGAGCTCATTGCGGCGGTCAATCGCCTGCCCGGGCGCAAGCTGGCGCTGGACATTGCCAGCGGCATCAACGCCGACACCGGCGCAATCATGGGCGCGGCCGTGCGCGCCACGCACACCATTAGCTTCATCGCGCTCAAACCCGGACTGCTCACGCTGGACGGCCCGGACTACTGCGGCGACATCCGCGTTGCCGAGCTCGGCCTCGACCTGCACGCGCTGTTCGCGGGTGGCGGCGCCACCATCGGGCAGGAATCACTGCGCCGCGCACTCGGACCGCGGCCGCGCAATTTCCACAAGGGCATGGCCGGCAGCGTGGGTGTGCTCGGCGGCGCCGGCGGCATGGTCGGCGCGGCCTTGCTGGCGGGCCGCGCCGCGCTGAAGTTGGGTGCGGGCAAGGTGTTTCTCGGCCTGCTGAGCGAGCATCCGCCCGCCATCGATTACAGCCAGCCGGAGCTGATGCTGCGCACGCCGCGCGAGCTGCTTGAAACCGGATTGATCACGGCGTTTGCCGTCGGCCCCGGCATGGGCACGGTCAAGTCAGCCGAACAGCTGCTGCGCGAGGTCCTCGATGCAAGCGTTCCGCTGGTGCTCGATGCCGACGCGCTCAATCTGGTCGCATCGAGCAAGACGCTGCAGGCGCGGCTGCCGAAACGCAGCGCCCGCTGCGTGCTCACGCCGCACCCGGCGGAAGCCGCGCGCCTGCTCGGCTGCACCACCGAAGCCGTGCAGGCCGACCGAATCAAGGCTGCGGGGGAACTCGCGCAGCGCTACCGCGCGGTGGTCGTGCTCAAGGGCAATGGCAGCATCGTTAGCAGCGCGGACGCGGGCTGGCAGATCAACACCAGCGGCAATCCCGGCATGGCCTCGGCCGGAATGGGCGATGTGCTCACGGGCATGATTGCATCGCTGCTGGCGCAGGGCGCCGATGCGCGCGCTGCCGCGGCGGCGGCGACCTGGCTGCACGGCGCGGCTGCCGACGCGCTCGCGCGCGAGCATGGCGGCCCGCTCGGCATCAGCGCCGGCGACCTGCTCGCGCCGGCGCGCAGGCTGCTCAACGCGGCGCTGTACTAACGCTGAAGACTCATGCCGCCGCCTCCGACCCAGCGTCGCAATTCACACCTTGCGCCGTCGGCGTCAGGCGGCAATCGCGGCCGGTCGCATCCCCGCTGCGCGGGGCGGCCGATGAGGCGGAGCAGGGGCCCCATCTGCAAGATGGGGATGCGACCCGAATTCGGACGCATGGGGCCGCCGGCCGCCTACGGCCGCCTGCGGGGTCAGATCCCCGGCTTGCGCCGGGGCCCCTCTTCCACCCTTCGGCGGCCCCTGCTCCCTGCTCATGCCGCCCGCAGTTTGGAAGCCGCCTCGGGGTAGGGATAGAGGATGTTGAGCGCCACGCTCTGGCCGGCGCTCTGCACCATGCGCACGTGCTCGCGCCGCAATTCGCGCGCCTGACGGCAGCCGCAGGAGTGGGCGATCATGTCGATCTCCCGGTTCATGCCGGTCGCGTATTGGGCGACGCGCAGGCGCTTCTCCTCCACCACCAGTCCGCGCTGCAGGCGCTTGTCGTGCGTGGTGACGCCGGTGGGGCAGCTGTTCTGGTGGCAGCGCAGCGCCTGAATGCAGCCCAGCGAAAACATGAAGCCGCGCGCGGTATTGACGAAATCCGCGCCGACGCACAAAGCCCATGCCGCGCGCGCCGAGGTGATCAGCTTACCGGCGGCGATCACGCGCACGCGCTGGCGCAGGCCCGATTCGATCAGCGCGTCCACCACGCGCGGCAGCGCCTCCGCGATCGGCAGCGCCATGTGGTCCATCAGCGCCTGCGGCGCCGCGCCCGAACCGCCTTCGCCGCCGTCCACGGCAAGGAAGTCCGGCGCGTATTCCAGTCCGCGCCGGTTGATAGCTTCGCATAATTCGTTGATGAATTGCCAGCCGCCGATGGCGCTCTTCACGCCAACCGGTTTGCCGGTCAGATCGCGCAGCCAGGCGATCTTGTCCAGCAGCTCGTTCACGTTGGAGATATCGCGATGCCGGTTCGGGCTGATCGAATCCTGGTGCGCCGGGATGCCGCGGATGCGCGCGATCTCCTCGGTCACCTTGCCCGCCGGCAGCACCCCGCCCTTGCCCGGTTTTGCGCCCTGCGACAGCTTGATCTCGAATGCCTTGATCTGCGGTGCCAGTTCTTTTGCGCGTTCTGCCGACAGATTGCCGTCGCGATCGCGGATGCCGTATTTGGCGGTGCCGATCTGCATGATGATGTCGCAGCCGCCTTCGAGGTGGTAGGGGCTCAGCCCGCCCTCGCCCGTGTCCATCCAGCAGCCGGCGAGCGCCGCGCCGTGAGACAGCGCGCGCACCGCCGGCGCGGAAATGGCGCCGAAGCTCATGCCGCTGATGTTGACGATGGATTTCGCCTCGAACGGCTCGCGCGCGTAGCCTTCGCCGATCACCAGAGCGGGCGTGGGCAGGCGGTCCTCGTCGAGCACGGGATAGGGCGCGTTGACGAACAGGATCGAGCCCGGTTCGTTGGTGTTACTGGTCGAGCCGAAGCCGATGATGCCGCCCTCGGCCTTGGCCAGGCGGTACACCCAGGAGCGCGCGGAGCGGTTGAACGGCAGCTCCTCGCGGTCGTTCATGAACAGGTACTGGCGGAAATACTCGCCCTGCTTTTCGAAAAAGTAGCGCAGCCTGCCGACCACCGGAAAATTGCGCAGGACCGCGTGCTTCTTCTGCGTGACGTCCTGGATGAACCAGAAGACGAGGACGGCGAGGATGACGAAACCGACTATCGTTCCAAGGCCGTAGCTGACCACTCCGAGCATGCCTGACATACTCCCTCCCCCTGGGTACGGCCGTTTTTGTTGTGTGCGGCTACGGCTACTGTACTACTGTACTACTGTACTACGGTAATCAGCGGTCCGGCAGAGTCGTCGTCGGCGTATCCGCGTTCGATCTCGCCCGCGGTCGCGGTGCGCACGGATACCACGGTGCAGGCAAAACGCAGCGCCATGCCGGCGAGCGGATGATTGCCGTCGAGCACCACCTTGTCCTGCTCCATTTCGGTGACGGTAAATATGAGCAGTTCGTCCGCGTCAGCGCCCGCCTGCTCGAACTGCATGCCGACTTCGAGCTCCGGCGGAAACTGCGTGCGCTCGGCCAGGCGCACCAACTCGGCATCGTACTCGCCGAACCCGTCCTCGGGTTCCAGGCGGACTTCAATCCTTTCGCCAGGTTCGCGACCCTGCAGCGCCTGTTCCACCACCGGGAAGATCCCCTCGTAGCCACCGTGCAGGTATTGCACCGCTTCGGCCGACTGCTGGATCAGATTGCCGTGCACATCGGACAGCTGGACCTCGAGCGCGACTACCGTGTCTTTGCCGATTTGCATTCGCGATTGATCTCTTTCACGAGCTGCAGCACCTCCATCGCGTGGCCGCGCGGATTGACGCCATACAGTGCATGCCGCAGCCTGCCTTTCTTGTCGATGACAAAGGTGGCGCGCGCAATGCAAGTCTTCTTGGTTCCGTCGCACTCCTTCACTTCGCGCACGCCATACTGCTGGCAGACCTCGGCCTCAGGGTCCGCGAGCAGGCAGACCGAGAGGCCGTGCTTGTCGCGGAATTCAGCATGCGAGATACAGTCGTCCGGTGAAACCCCCAGCACCACGCAATCGTGCCGCGCGAACTCCTCGTCGTGATCGGAGAACTCGATCGCCTGCAGGGTGCAGCCCGGCGTGCCGTCCCTGGGGTAAAAATACAGTACGACGTTCTTCTTTCCCTTGAACGAAGCAAGCCCGACCGTTTCCATGTCGGCGTCGGCCAGGGAAAACACTGGGGCGGGATGTCCGATTTGCGGCATAGCGGTTTTCACGTTGCGGACGATTCTAAACCATCCCGGGAAAACGTGAAGCCCCCAAAATCAGGCCGGTTGAGCCTGCGCGCCAAAAGCAAAGATATAATGCCGCTGATACAGTCCATCGTTCGGGCACCGACGCAACATGACTGAAGAAAAGGCCGCGCCGCAACCCGAGCGCCTGCTGCTATCCACGCGCAGGGAATACCTGCACGCGCTGGAGCAACTCATCGGCCTGGCGCAGCGCGAGCTGCGCATTCTCGACGCCGATCTTTTTCATCTGCAGCTCGACTCGACTCGCACGAACGATTTGCTGCGCGAATTCCTGCTGCGTGGCCGTGACAACCGCCTGTACATCGCAGTGCACCATACCGAGTACCTGAGCAATCACTGCCCGCGTCTGCTCGAGCTGCTGCGCCGCTTCAGCGAGCACATGTTCATCCACCAGACCATGGGTGACGCCACCCGGGCACAGGACTGCCTCGTGCTCGCGGACAAGCATCATTTCGTGCGCCGTCCGGTGCAGGCGCAGCCGCGCGCGGTACTCAGGTTGAACGACGAAATGGAAAGCCAGGCAATCTACCTGCGCTTTTCCGAAATCTGGGACAGCTCCGTCCCCGCCGTTGCCGCGACGACCAGCGGCCTGTAGCTAAATCCTGAAAAGCGGTAAAATGGAACGTTTGCCGCACCGCCCCGGATCGGGTCGGTGTCAAACACAACGTTTAACTCTTTATCGATAAGGAAATTAAGACATGAAACGCTCAATAATGATCGCCGCACTTGCCACGCTGATGCTGGCTGCCTGCGGTAAAGAAGCTCCGCCTCCTCCCCCGCCAGCTCCGGTCGCGGCGCCCGCGCCAGCACCTGCGCCCGCGCCTGCCGCAGCTGAAGCTGCGAAAGACGCTGGCCAGGCCGCCGACGCTGCCAAAGACGCAGCCGGCGCAGCCAAAGACGCAGCCGGCGCAGCCAAGGAAGCGGCTGGCGCAGCCAAGGAAGCAGGCGGCGCGGCCAAGGACGCCGCCGATGCAGCCAAGGACGCAGCCAAGAAGTAAGCCTGCAGTTCGGGCAGAAAAAGCCGGTCTTCGGACCGGCTTTTTTATTGTATTGGCCGCCGCGCGTGAAACTGGCGCGGCTGCTTCAGATGCCCGTGCCTCGCGATGCGCGTCATGGCAAAACGGGGCACCTGACGCTCCGGCGCATACCAGAGGCGACTAAGAGTTTATTTCAATATGAGGGGATACCTCCCCTCATACTCCCCTATATAGGCGTTGCAAAATTTCATTTTGCAACGGGTTCTAAATGATTTCGCGCCAGCCGAAACCCTCGTTCTGGTCGGCGACGCCGATCCAGCCCGGCGCGCAGCCCATCACCTGCGCCAGCGCCTGGCAGGCGAGTTCGGGCGTGTTGTTGTGCTCGGACAGATGCGCGGCGACGAGGTGCTGCAAACGGCTGTGATCGAGCGCAGCCAGCAGGCCGGCCGAACTCGTGTTGTCCAGATGTCCGTAGCGGCCCGCGATGCGCGCTTTCAGCGCATGCGGGTAATCTCCGTTCATGAGCAGCTCGAGATCGTGGTTGCATTCGAGCACCAGCGCATCGCAGCCGGAGAGCATCGCTTCGATATGGCTGGTGGAAGTGCCGGTGTCGGTGAGCACGCCCAGGCGATGGGCGCCGTCGGAGAACACGAAATGGGCGGGCTCGCGCGCATCGTGCGGCACCGGAAACGGCAGCAGCTGCAGTTCACCCACGGCAAACGGGCTATGGCTGTCGATGATGTTGACCTGCTGCAGCCCGGATGCATCGCCGGGCAATGCTTTCAGCGTGCCATGCGTCAGCCACAGCGGCAGGCTGT
This sequence comes from Betaproteobacteria bacterium, assembly GCA_012274205.1. Classification (GTDB taxonomy): domain Bacteria; phylum Pseudomonadota; class Gammaproteobacteria; order Burkholderiales; family SG8-39; genus 2-12-FULL-64-23. Next base: position 7,373 of record JAAOZY010000330.1, on the reverse strand, counting down.
GCTTGCGCGCGAACTTGCACGCGCCGGCGGTATGATCGCTGTGCTCGTGGGTGACGAGTATGCCGGAAAGCGCAGCCGGCGCCAGGCCCAGGCGCGCGAGCCGGCGTTCGGTCTCGCGCACCGGATAGCCGCAATCCAGCATCAGCCGGGTGCGGCCCCGTTCGACGATAAGCGCATTGCCCCTGCTGCCGCTTCCCAGGCAGGCAAAGCGCATGCGCTATTTGAGCTGCTCGTGCAGCAGCGAGAGAATGCGCCGGCCGGTGTCGGTATTATCCGGCTGGCCGTCCTTGTTCTGCACCTGCACCTCGCTGACGCTGCCGGATTGCTTGACCAGCACGCGATACTGCTCGGCCTTGATCGGGGTTTTGTCGCTGCGCCAGAACGCGAGCTTGGACAGGAAACCCTTGTCCTTGTCCGGCGCCTTCTGGCCGTCGATCAGGGGATCGACATAGCGCACGAAATAGTAGCCCTTGGAGCGGTCGCGGTCTTCCACGGTGAAACCCACGCGGTCCAATGCCAGGCCGACGCGGCGCCAGGCGCGGTCAAACGCATCGTCGAGCTCCAGCGAACCGCTGCCGTTGGCGGCGCGCACCAGCTTGGCGCGCTCGATCTTCTCGTCCTTGCTTATCAGCTCTGCTTTGGCGCGAGCATCTTCGACGCCGTAACGCAGCATCAGCCGGCGCAGGAACTCGGCTTCCAGTTCCGGATCAGGCGGCCGCGGCTGCCATACCGTGTTGACCTTGTCGTTGTCGGCGTACACCTCGGCCATGCCGCGGTGGCTGATGTAGATCTCGGTCGTGCCCGGCGTTTTTCCGCGTTCCAGGCGGGTACGGAATTTGTCACGCTCACCGGTCGAGTAGACCGAATCGATCACTTTTCCGAGCAGGTTGCGTATCGGGCCCTGGGGAATGTTGGCGCGGTTTTCCGCCCAGTCGGTTTCCATGACGCCGACCTCCGGGTTGTCGGTCTTGATCAGGAAGCCGAGCCCCTGCCAGAATTCCTTCACCACCGGCCAGACTTTTTCCGGCGCCTCGGGAACCACCAGCCAGCGCTCGCTGCCGGCGCGCTCGATGTGCACCTTGGCCACGTCGGGCAGCACTTCGGAAGTACTGGCGCGTAGTGCGCCGCCGCGTTCCGCGTTGTAGGTCGAAAGCGTCGCCGATCCATGCGTCGCGATATCCGGCACCGCGTAGCGGTCGTCGCGCGAAGGCGCGGTCAGATCCGGCGGGACTTCGAGCCGAGGCAACTGCTTCGACTCGGACTTGTACTGTATCTTTTCGCCCTGCATCAGATCCTGCATGCTGCTGCAGCCTGCCAGCAGTGCAACCAGGACCAAATAAACAGCATTGCGCTTCATATGGCATTACCCTCTGCTAGTGGCGCCTGATTGCGGGAGCGCAAGGGACGTGCCCCCGTCTCGTTCTTTGACTTGATCACTGGCCGCGCTTCAATTCGATCCCGGCCTGGCGCATTGCTTCCCTGACAGTCTCATGAAAATTCGCCGACAAGGGCACCAGCGGCAGGCGGATGCCGGGCTGGATCAAGCCCATCTGCGCCAGCGCCCATTTCACCGGGACCGGATTGCCCTCGACGAACAGCTTGGTATGCAGTCCGAGCAGGCGGTTGTTCGCTGCGCGCGCACGCGCGATGTCGCCGGACAGGGCCGCGGCGCACATTTCCCGCATCAGCCGCGGCGCGACGTTGGCAGTGACCGAAATCACGCCGTGGCCGCCCATCAGCATCAGCGGCAGGCCGGTGGCGTCCTCGCCGCTGTAGACCGCAAATTCCTTGGGCGCACGCCGCAACAGGTCGCTGCCGCGCTCCAGGCTCGCGGTCGCGTCCTTGATGCCGACGATATTGGGGACCTGCACCAGGCGCAGCACCGTGTCGTTTTGCAGATCGGCGACGGTGCGCCCGGGGACGTTGTAAAGAATCAGCGGCAGATCGACGGCCTCGGCGATGGCGCGGAAATGCCGGTACAGGCCTTCCTGCGTCGGCTTGTTGTAATACGGCACCACCGACAGGCTGAATTGCGCGCCCGAATGCTTGGCAGACTGCGACAGTTCGATCGCCTCGGCGGTCGAATTCGCCCCGGTGCCGGCAATGATGGGAACACGCCCGGCAGCGTGCTCGACCGCAATGCGGATCAGCTCCTTGTGCTCGTCGAAATTGACCGTGGGCGATTCGCCCGTGGTGCCCACGACGACTATGCCCTGCGTGCCCTCGGCGACATGCCAGTCGATCAGGCTCTTGAAGCGCCCGATGTCCAGCGACCCGTCTTCGAGCATGGGTGTGACTATGGCTACCAGACTTCCGCTCAACATAAACGCCGTCCCGCGAGGAAAATGTTTAATTTTAACGCATTACGCCCGCCGCCGGGATACATAAATCGCCCGAATCGTAGCGATGCGCGCCTACTCCGGCAGGTCCAGCCTGCACGCCTCGATGCCGCGCTGAATCGCGCAGATGCGCTGGATCACCGCGGGCTTGGGCCGTTCGACCCGGCCCTGCTCGAACGCGAGCACCTGCACCCGGCCCTGCACCCATTGCAGCAGTTCGTGCGGACGTAGCAGGAACTCAGGCTTAGACGGGCGCCCGAGCATTTCGTTTCCCAGCGCAAAGGTTTCGTAGATCAGGACGCCGCGGGGGCGCAGCGCATCGAGCAAGGCGGGCATCAGCGGCCGGTGCAGATAATTGGTCACGACTATGCCGTCGAAGGATCCAGCCGGATAAGGCCAGGGCGCGCCTTCGACGTCGGCGCAGCGGGTCTTTACCCCGGCCACGCCCTCAAGCGCGGCCAGGGACGCGCCGTCGCGGTCCAGCGCCTCGACCTGATAGCCCAGGCCCGCCAGATGGCGCGCGTGGCGCCCCTGTCCGCAGGCCAGGTCGAGTACGGCGCCGCCGGGCGCAATCAGGCGCGCGAAGCGGCGCACCCAGGCCGAGGCCTCAAGTTGATCGTGCTGGCGCATGTGCATCGCATTCCATCCTAATTCGTTTCTAAGCGAGGGGATACGCCCCGAAGGTCGCGATCCCGCTTGACGGGAAAGTCCCCTTGGGGGACCTCCCCTCATACTCCCCTATATCGGGCCTTGCAAAATTTCATTTTGCAACCGGTTCTAAAAGCCCGAGCCCGGCTGGCGCAGGAACTCGGTTTCCTCCGGCGTGGAGGCGCGACCCAGAATCGCATTGCGGTGGGGGAAGCGGCCGAAGCGCGCAATGACCTCGAAATGCCGGCGCGCATAGTCGATGGTTTCGGCGCTGCCGGAATCGGCGCGCAACCCTTCGAATAAGCTCAGGCACCGTCGTTGCAACGCCAGATCCTCGGCGTGTTCGAACGGCAGATAGACGAACCAGCGCTGCACCGGAACGAGCAATCGGTCGAATCCCCGTTCCACTGCCAGCTGCGCCGCAGCCTGCGCCTGGGCATCGGTCGCGAACGCCTGGCCGGAGCCGCGAAACAGATTGCGCGGAAACTGATCCAGCACCAGGATCAGCGCGAGCAGCGCAGCGGGGGTTTCCTGCCACGCCTGCAGCCGCCCGGCGGCGGCCTTGTACTGCAGATCGAGGAAGCGCGTGCGGATCTCGAGGTCGAACGCGTCGGACTTGCGGAACCACTCTGCGCGCGGCTGGCCGAATTCGGGGGAGCCTGCCGCCCCGAACCAGAAATCGAGCACATCACTATGATCGGCCATTGTGGAAATCCGGCGAATCGGTCTGGAACCGCTGCCGCTGCGCGCACGGTTGCAGCGCCGGCGCAGGTCTTAAGCGGGTTCCGAAATCTCGATCAGATTGAGATCCGGATCGCGCACATAGACCGAGCGCAACGCAAAGCGCGCGCCGGTGCGCGTGACCGGACCCAACTCGATGGCTACGCCGGCCGCCCGCAGCTGCGCGATCACTTCGTCCAGCGGCCGGTCCGCCAGGAAACAGACGTCCAGCGACCCGGGCGTCGGATGCGCTGCATAAGCGTCGGTCACCGTGCCCTGGTCATGGATGTTGATCTTCTGCTCGCCGAAGCGCAGCGCGCGGCGCCCCTGGCCGAACACCTCCAGCTTCATATCCAGCACGCGCGTGTAGAAGTCGATGCACTTTTCCGCATCGCGCGTGGTCAGCACCAGGTGGTCCATGCTCTTGATCATTATTTCCCTGATTCTTCAGTTTGCCGGCCGCGCCGGCGCCATGAATATCCGCCGCCTCTGCCCGCTATGACCAGCCGCGGCCCATGCCCCAGTAGTTATGGTGCCAGCCGAAGCCCGGGAGCATTCCCAGCACGATCGAGACCAGGCTCGCGAGAACCATCAGGATGATCACCGCCGGTATAGCCGCGATGGCCCACTTTACCAGCAGCACCACCATCGACCAGAACGGTATCTTGATATCGGTCACAACCACTTCGCGTTTATCCTCCGCCATCGCGGCCATCCTCCAGGGTGGATACCGTGCTAGTTCTTCCAGGCGCGGTCGAGGGCCTGCTCGGCCCGGTCCAGTTTTGCCTTGGCCTGCTGTTTCGTTGTTTCCGACAGTCCGGCTTTCTTCTGCTCCTGATCGAGCTGCTTTTCCAGCGCGTCCATTGCCTTCCTCGTTTGGGCGAGCCGCTCCGCATCGGCCTTGTGCTCGGCCTCGGCGCGTTCGTACGCCTGGCGCGCGAACTGCACGGCGCTTTGCTCCCGCGAAACGTCTCGTGCCGGTGCGTGGATAGACGCGGCCGCCAGGATCAATGCTGCGACCATCTGAACGCTGCGCATGAAGCCCCTCCCCAAAAATTACCGTGGTGGAGACCGACGCCGGAACCCAGGCACATTGCGCAGTTTAGCGCCGCTGCCTGGCCGTTGCCAGCGCGCGCCGGTTCCCGACCGGGTCCGGCAGTAGCTGCGTGCGAAGCTTGAAGGCGCGCCGCTTCGCGCACACGCGCCTGGTTTCCTGGTGCCCCGAAAACGAATCGAACGTTCGACCTGCCCCTTAGGAGGGGGCCGCTCTATCCACTGAGCTACCGGGGCGAGAGCCGCAATTCTATACGAAATCGGCCCCGGCTTAGGCCGCGCATCCGCTGTGATGCGCGCGGCGCCGCGCTCCGGCGCCTACAACACCAACTTGGATCTCTCGCACGGCGCCTCGCACACCACATTGGAGCCCAGGCGCACGAGCGCTTCGCGGGTCTCCTTCAGCTTGAGGTCGATATCGTCGTCGGTCTGGTCCGGGTCATGGTGGAACAGGTGCAGCCGTTTGACTCTCGCCCGCGCGGCCAGGTCCGCGACCTCGCTCACGCAGGAATGGCCCCAATCGACCTTGCTCGGGTATTCGTGGTCGCGGTAGGTGGTGTCGGTGATGAGCAGGTCCGCGCCCTGCACGAAATGGGCCAGCCTCTCTACATAGGCCAGGTCGTAGCGCGGGTCGGTGCGCAGGTACAGCTCATTGTCGGTGATGTAGCAAACCGAGCGGCCATGGCAGCGGAGCCGGTAGCCGAGGCAATAGCCGGGGTGCTTGAGCAGGATGGTATCGATGCGCACGGCGCCGAGGTCCAGGGACTCCTCGCGCAGGTCGCGGAACACCAGCCGGGCACCAAACTCCCTGATCGTGACCGGGAAGTACACGCTCTCCATCTGCGCCGCTATCGCGCGCTCGATGGTCAGGTCGCCCTGATACGGCCCGAACACGTCGATCTGGTTTCCGCGCACGTACAAGGGGCCGAAAAACGGGATGGTGTTGATGTGATCCCAGTGGGTATGGGAGATCAGCACACGCGCCGAAAGCCGCTGCACCTTGCGCGCCGCAAGGTGATCGGACAGTTGCTTGATGCCGGAGCCGCAGTCGAAGATGTGCAGCGGCTCGCCGTTGATCTCGACGCTGACGCAGGGCGTGTTGCCGCCGTAGCGCAGCGAATTCGGCCCGGGTACCGGCAGCGTTCCGTGCACGCCCCAGTAGCTCACCGTGACCTTTTCCGAAAGTATTTCGACAATCAGGCCCGGCAGCGTTTCGCGCTGGACCGGTTTGACGATGTAGCCGTCGGCGCCGAGCTCCTTGGCGCGGCGGCGATCGAACTCGTAGGACTTCGACGAGCACATGATGATCTTGATCGAGGCCAGGTCCGGGCGGCTGCGGATTTCGCGGCACAATTCGAACCCGTCCATTTCCGGCATGATGACGTCGCTGATGACGCAGTCGGGGCGGGCCGACGGAATTTCCCGCAGGGCCTCCACGCTGGAGGCGTAGCACGTTACGCTGTGCCCGACCTCCTCCAGCACGGCTTTCATCAGCTGCAGGATGATGGGGTCGTCGTCTACGATGATAAAGTTCATGGTCCTTTGCGCAACCGTGGCCCTGCGCGCACGCAGGATTTGCGCGCCTGCGCAGCGCTCCATGCCGCATTCACACGGCATCCTACTACATCGGCCGCCGCCATGGTGTTTGCCCACGGCGCAGGCGATTGCATTGATAATTCAGGGCAAAACTGGTAGCTTGCCTGTCTCGCTCAGGGACATGCGGCGAAGTCCAAAGCCGCGACAAAAACCAATACCATGCAACAGGCATCCGCGCCCGCCGTTCTCGAACCGGAAGTCACACAGGCCCGGGCCGAGGACGGCGCGCCGGCAGTGCAGCTTACCGGTGCCTGGGACATCCGCGCGCTCGAGGCGCGCGCGCGGCGGCTCAATCTGCAGCTGCAGACGTTCGCCGCGACGCCGGGCGGCCACTGGGACCTGTCGCGCATCCAGCGCCTGGACCATATCGGTGCGCTGCTGATCTGGCGGGCATGGGGCAAACGCCGTCCGGCCCGGCTTGCGCTGGCGCCGGCGCATGAAGTGTTCTTTTCCGGCCTCGATTCGGCCGAAGCCGCCGCCCCCGCCGTGCCGTTCGACCCTCTGCGACTGGTGCGAGCGCTGGGGACGACGATGCTGCTCGTGGCCGAGCACCTGTTGGGCATGACGCAGCTGATTGGCCAGATCCTGATCGACTCCATCGGTCTGATACGCCATCCGCTGCGCGGGCCCTGGCGCGAAATTTCGGCCAGCGTGTTTCGCGTCGGCACGCAGGCGCTGGGCATCACCGCGCTGGTGGGCTTTCTGATCGGCGTAGTGCTCTCCTATCTCTCGGCCGAGCAGTTGAAGGCGTTCGGCGCGAATATTTTCATCATCAACCTGCTCGGCATGGGCATCATCCGCGAGCTCGGCCCGGTAATCGCCGCGGTGCTGGTGGCCGGCCGCTCCGGCTCGGCCATCACCGCGCAGCTTGGCGTAATGCGCGTCACCGAGGAACTGGACGCCCTGTCGGTGATGGGCATTCCGCATACGGTGCGCCTGATCCTGCCCAAGATCGTGGCGCTCGCGATCGCGATGCCCTTGCTGATCCTGTGGACCTCGGCAATTGCGCTGATCGGC
>JAAOZY010000329.1 GCA_012274205.1 Betaproteobacteria bacterium | reverse complement strand
GAGCGAGGCGGCGGCTGCCGACACGCGCATCAGCGTCGCCGCCTCGCTCGCCTGCAGTTGCGCCTCGGAAGATTCCACGCCGTGGCGGATGCGGCCGAACAGGTCGACTTCCCAGGTCGCGTCGAAACCGACCTCATGTATGGTCTGGTCGCGGCTGACGCCCGGTATGACGCCGATCGGCAGCGGGCCATTCAGACTCTGGCGGCGCCGGTTGACGCTTGCCTCGGCCTGCAGCGCAGGCGAGCGCGCGCCGGCCGCGGCATCGCGCAGCGCGCGCGCCTCCGCGATTCGCGCTCCGGCCTGGCGCATGTCCAGATTCTGCGCCAGCGCCGTCTCGACCAGGCGCTCCAGCACCGGATCGCCGAGCGCGCGCCACCATAGTGCAAGTTGCGCCGTGCCCGCCGGCGCGTCCGCGGGCTCGGCCCAGCCCGTTCCCGTATTCAACCGGGGCACGCGGTACTCCGGTCCGCCGACGCAGGCGGCAAGCAAGGCCATCGATGCGAGCAGCGCAACACGTGCCGGCATCGACGTCAGCTTCGGCCGCGGGACCGGCACCGTTGTGGTTGGGCGGGTAAATGACATGGCATGCCTCATTGCAGTTTGCTGCGTACGAACAGGGTTGCGGCGGACAGCGTGACCAGCGCGATCAGCGCCATCGGCCAGGCATTGGCAAAAACCTCCGCCGGCGGCAGCGACTTGAGGAAGCTGCCCTGCAGGATGATCAGGTAGTGCTTGAGCGGGATCGCCTGCGCCAGCCATTGGAGAAAGACCGGCATGTTCTCCACCGGCGTGGCGAAGCCCGACATCAACACCGCCGGAACGGCGATGGTGAAGGTGCCGAGTATCGCCTGCTGCTGGGTCGCGCATACCGAGGAGATCATCAGCCCGATGCCGACGACCGAGAGTATGAACAGCAGCATGCTCGCGAGCAGCAGCAGGAACGAACCGGTGAACGGGATGCGGAACAGGAACACGCCCGCCGCCACCATGAACAGGCCGAGGAAGGTGCCGATCACCAAGGCGGGCGCCATCTTGGACGCGATGATTTCAATCGGCGTGCACGGTGAAACCAGGAGCTGGTCGAAGGTCCCGAGCTCGCGTTCGCGCGCGATCGACAAGGCCGTGATCAACAGAGTCATGAAAGTCAGCAGTATGCCGCCGATGCTCGGCACGACGAACCAGCGATAGATCAGGTTCGGATTGAACCAGTGGCGCACCGCTGCGCTATCACCGGCGAATCGCGGCCGCTCCCTCAGTTCGCCGCCGAGCGCGACCGTGATCGCATTCAGGTAGCCGAGCACGACCTGGCCGGAATTCGCGCGGCGGCCGTCCAGTATCACCTGCGCCGTCGCCGCGCGGCCGGCGCCGATGTCGCGCGAAAACGATTCCGGAATGTCGATCGCGGCGATGACTTCGCGCCGCTCGATCATGCGCTCAAGCTCGGCCGGGCTGTGCACCGGGTGCAGGCGGTGCACGAAGCTGGCCCCCCCGACGCGCGCCAGCAGTTCCTGCGACCATTTGCCGGCATCGCGGTTGTAGACCGCGATGTCGACATTGCGCACGTCGAGCGTCGCCGCAAACGAAAATATGAACAGCTGTATCAGGGGCGGCCCGATCAGCACGAAGCGGCTGCGCGGGTCGCGCAATACGCTGAGCAGCTCCTTGGTGATCTGCGCCATCAGGCGCGTCGGCAGCAGGCGCACGGTCTAGGTGTCCAGGCTCTTGGGCGTCTTCGCCCGCGCAATGGCGAACAGGACGAGCCCGATCGCGAGCATCGCCGCCATGTCCGGAAGCAGCACGATCCAGACGTCGCCGGCGAGGAACACGGTCTGCAGCGAGGAAACAAAATAGCGCGCCGGAATGATGTAAGTGAGGGCGCGGATAGGCGCCGGCATCGAGTCGATTTCAAACAGAAAACCGGACAGCAGCAGCGCCGGCAGGAAGCCCGTCACCACCGCAATCTGCGCGGCGATATATTGATTCCTGGCGAGCGCCGAAATCAGCAGCCCCTGGCCCAGCGCCGGAACCAGAAAGGCGGACGCAAGCAGCAGCAGCACCGGCCAGGAGCCGCGCAGGGGCACGTCGAACACGTTGACCGCGAGCAGCGCCGCCAGGATGCTTGCGCTCAGGCCCAGCGCGAAATACGGCAGCAGCTTGCCGACCAGAATTTCGACCACCGATGCCGGCGTCGACATCAGCGCCTCCATCGTGCCGCGCTCCCATTCGCGCGCCACTACCAGCGCCGTGAGCAGCGTTCCGATCATCGCCATGACGATGGCGATCGCGCCGGGCACGAGAAAGCGGCGGCTCTCGATCTCCGGGTTGAACCAGAAGCGCGGCTCGAGCGCCAGCGCGCCGCTTGCGGCCGGCACGCGCGCCGCCAGCCACAATGCGGCGACGCCCTGCGCATAGTTGGCGACGAAATTGGCCGTGTTGGGCTGCGCCCCGTCGGTGATGATCTGTATCAGCGGGCCGCGCGCGCCGGCCGCCAGGCGCTGCTCGAAATCCTGGGGAATAACCACGAATCCGCGCAGGCGGCCGCCGACCACGTCCTCGGCGACCTCGCGCCGGTCGCGCGCCGGCTTGACCACGAAATAGCGCGTGCCGGAAAAGGCGGCCGCCAGCGACTGCGCTGCGGCGCCGTCGGATTCCAGCACCACGCCGATCGGCACCTGCCTGATGTCCAGCGATACGGCATAGGCAAACAGAAACAGCATCACCACCGGCAATACGAAGGCGATCAGAATCGTCGACGGATCGCGCACCACCTGCAGGGCTTCCTTGCGCACCAGTGCGCCGAGGCGGCGCAGATCGAAGCCGGGGGCAACGCGTTCATCCATACTCACGCCGCCTCCTTCAACTGAATCGGATTTTCACAGCCGCACTGTCGGCGTCCGGCGGCAATCGCGGCCGGTCGCATCCCCATTTCATGGGGCCCCTGCTCCCTGCTCATGCCGCCGCCTCCTTCGAGCGCAGGGCCTCGCTCTGCGCATCGGCCGCCTTGATCAGGCGGATGAAGGCTTCTTCCATGGTCGGCTCCTCGCCGCCCTCCCCTCCCGTTTCCGCTTGCGCGCTGCGCTTCAGCGCATCGGGCGTGTCCAGCGCGATCACCCGCGACTGGTACATCAGCGCGACGCGGTCGCAGTACTCCGCCTCGTCCATGAAATGCGTGGTCACCAGAACGGTCACGCCGTTGCGCACCAGGCCGTTGATGTGGGTCCAGAACTCGCGCCGCGTGATCGGGTCCACGCCCGAGGTGGGCTCGTCCAGAAACAGCACCGGCGGGCGGTGCATCAGCGCGCAAGCCAGCGCGAGGCGCTGCTTGAGCCCGAGCGGGAGTTCGTCGGGCGAAGTGCGCAGAAATTTCTGCAGATGGAATATCTCGATCATTTCGTCTATGCGCTCGCGCCGCGCGGCCCCGTCGAAGCCGTAGACGCCGGCGGAGAACTCGAGGTTCTGCCGCGCCGAGAGCAGTCCGTAGAGCGAAAACTTCTGCGCCATGTAGCCGATGTGGCTCTTCGCCTTGCTCGTCGCCGTGCCCAGGTCCATGCCCATCACCTGCGCCGTGCCCGAGCTGGGTTTGAGCAGCCCGCAGAGCATTTTGAAGGTGGTCGACTTGCCTGCGCCGTTGGGGCCGAGGAGCCCGAAAATTTCGCCCCTGCGCACCTGGAAACTCACGTGATCGGTGGCGACGAAGTCGCCGAAGCGGCGCGTCAGCTCGCGGCACTCGACCGCGATTTCGCTGTCGAGATGCACCGGCGTCATGCGCGCGGCGAGCAGCGATGTTCCGCCCGGGCCGCCGCCCAGCATGTCGACGAACGCGTCCTCGAAGCGCGGCGCGACCGCGGCGACATGCGCACCGACCGCGCCGGCCAGAGCGTCGATTTCGTCCCTGGCGGCATCCTTGCGCAGGACGATGCGCACGGCGTCGCCCTGAATCACGCCGTCGCAGACCGACTTCAGATTCAGCGCGCGCGACAGCACCAGGCGTCGATCCTGCTGCGGTTCGAGCAGCCGAAAGCTCCGGTGCTTCAAGCTTGCTGTCAGTTCGCGCGGCGGCCCGGCATATTCGATCCGGCCTTCGTTCAAGAGCAGCACGCCGGCGCAGCGCTCCGCCTCGTCCAGGTACGCCGTCGACCACACCACCGCCATGCCTTCACTGGTCAGCTCGTGCACCATCTTCCACAGTTCCTGCCGGCTCACCGGATCGACGCCGACGCTGGGCTCGTCCAGCAGCAACACCTGTGGCCGGCCCATCATGGCGCAGGCCAGGCCGAGCTTTTGTTTCATGCCGCCGGAGAGCCGGCCTGCCAGCCGGTGCACGAAGGGCGCGAGCCGGGTGAATGCGAGCAGCCGCTCGAACGTGTCCCGCTGCGTCTTCATCGCGAGGCCCTGCAGGCGTGCATACAGCCGCAGGTTTTCCATCACCGACAGGTCCTCGTACAGCCCGAAGCGCTGCGGCATATAGCCCGTAAGCGTGTGGATGCGCGCGCTTTCGCGCACGCTGTCGCAGCCGCCGACCGTCACTTGCCCCGCGCTCGGCGCCATCAGCGCCGCCATCAGGCGCATCAGCGTGGTCTTGCCGGCGCCATCGGGACCGACCAGGCCGGTCAGCTGCCCCGGCAGGATGCGCGCGCTGATGTCGCGCAGCGCCGCGGTGTTGCCGAAGCGCTTGCTCACGCCGGTGATTTCGACCGCCGCCTGCACCGGCCTCGTGACGCGTGAATCCGCTGCGCTCATTTCAGCGGCCGCGCGCGGGCTCGTCCACGCGGATGGTCACCGGCATGCCCTGGCGCAACGCGTCGTCCGCGTTGGCGACGACGATGCGCAGGCGGTACACAAGGTCGGTCCTGAGATCCGTCGTTTCCACCGATTTCGGCGTGAACTCCGCCCGCGGCGACACGAACCCGATCTCGCCCTGATAGACCTTGCCGGACGCATCGGTGCGCACTTCCACCTTGGTGCCCGGAACGATGCGGCCCAGGTTCGGCTCGCTCACATAGGCCCTGACGTAGACCGGATCGCGCAGCGAAAGCGAATAGACGGGCGCGCTCGCGTTCACCATGCTGCCCGGCTCGCGCACGCGCGCGAGCACGGTCGCCTTGACCGGTGCGATCAGCCGCGTATCGGCCAGCGCGGTCCTCGCTTGCGCCGCCGCGGCCTCGGCCGCGGCCAGTCGTGCCGCTGCGGCGGCGATGTCCTCGCGGCGGAATCCTTCCTGGCGCAAAGCCAGCGCCTGCCGCGCAGAAGCCAGCACCGCTTCGGCCTGATCACGCGCCGAGCGCGCGGCGTCGGCAACGCGCGGGCTTGCCGACCCGGATGCCGCGAGCGCGCTCTGGCGTTTGAAATCGCTCTGCGCGTTCCGGTACACGGCCTCGGCCTGGCGCACGGACTCATCGGCCTGCGCGATTTCCTGCGGGCGGTTGCCGCGGCGCAGCTTGTCGAGATCTGCGCGAGCGCCCTGCACCGCGGCCTCGGCCACGGCCAGCGCCTCGCGATACGGCTGCGCGTCGAGTTCCGCCATGAGCTCGCCGGGTTTGACCGTGGCGCCCTCTTCGAACGCGGTCCTGAGCAGGCGCCCGGGCTGCCTGAATGCCAGTTCGACTTCGCGGATATCCACGTTGCCGTAGAGTTGCAGCGCTCCATCCTGGCCACGATCCCGATGCAGCCACCAATATCCGGCGGCGGCGCCGGCGGCGATGGCGGCAACAATGATGATGCGCAATTTGATGGATGGCATTTCAGTCTCCGATTTCTAGCATTGCACGTATGTTTCGGTGGATCCGGGTCCGGATCAGGCTCAGTTCGTCCGCACCGATGCGTTGCCATTGCAGCAGCTGTAGCACGCCGGCGCGCGCGGCGCGAAACACCAGCACCTGCCCCAGTATGGTCGCGACCAGCAGGCGCGCTTCAGACTCCGTGTCGCCCTCGCGCAGGCGCTGCACCAATCGGCTCAGAAGCGATACGACGCGCTGCATCAGCCCGTCGTAAAAAACGCCAAACGCGACGGTTGGCGCCTGCTGCTCGCGCAAGATCAGCTGGCCCCAATTGTCGGATTCGTAGCTCGCCATGAGTGCGAGCAGGCCGTCGGTCAGGCGCAGCAAGGGCGGCAGATACAATTCGATCCGGGCCTCGCGATCCAGCGCGCTGTCCGCAGCCTTAAGCGCGGCATCGATCACGTCCGCGATCGGACCGATGCGCTGGCGGATCTGCTCCACCATATTCTCGAACACCGCGAGGTAGAGCCCCTCCTTGTTGCGAAAGTGATAGCCGATCAAGGCCTGATTGATGCCGGCGGCCAGAGCAATATCGCGCAGGCTGGCGGCATGAAAGCCATCGCGCGCGAAGACCCCGGTAGCCGCGACGATCAGTGCCTCACGGGTGACTTTGCCGCGCGGGGAGGCGTTCATAACTTTTTCCATCGCCGCAATATTACTTGATCGATCAAGTAAGTCAAACGGAGAATTTTGCTGATCGGCCACCTATATCAGGCTCAAGCTCCATTCCGGATCGTGGGAAGGCCAGCAGATTTAGCGGTATATGATAAAATTCAGTCACTTAATTGCTAGCTGCAGAACGCCACCCACGCCATGCAACAATCCGATCATGCGCTACGCCAATCTTGACGGCCGTTCGCGCGGCGCGAGCCTGGCGCGAATCCTCCGATGGAAACTGGGCCTGCACGAGGAGATGCATTGGGGCACGTTCAAGCTGACCGACGAAGATCTGCGCGAACCGCCGGGACTGTTGCGCCACATCTGGGCGCGGGAGAATCTGCCGGACGCCCCGCTGGCAATTCCCGCTATCGGCGAAACCCTGTTGCTGGACCGCGGCGGCGCCTGAGAATCGGCCGCCTCAAGCGGCGATCGCAGCCGCAGGCGCGCCTGCGCTTGATCAACAGGGCGGGCCGGTCCTCGCCTGAAGTTGCTTCAGAGGTCGGACAGGGGGGTTGCCCTTGCCTTGGTGTCCTTGAACTTGATCGTGCGGATCACCTCGCCGAGGTCCGAATGCAGCGAATCCACGCGGCTCTGCGGCAGATCCAGCAGTGCCTGCTGCAGAATCCCGACCAGCGGGCGCGGCGCACGCGCGAGGAGACGCCCCCCCTTCGCGCTGAGCTTCAGCTGAACCACCCGGTGGTCGTCGCCGATGCGCATTCTCCTGACCAGCGCAAGCTCCTCCAGGCGCCGCAGCATGTTGCTGGCCGTAGACAAATGGACCCCCAGGGACTTTGCCAGATCACTCACCTTGATGCGGGGCGCGCCCGCAATTTCCGCCATCGCCCAGACCTGCGCACCGCTCAGGCCGCACTCGTCCTCAACCCACTGATAATGCCGTTTGATCGAGCGCAGCAGCACGCGGAACTGCTTGAGGATCTCCAGGCGCTGCTTCTGGTCGCCTAGCGCAGCGGGGCGGGGTCCGGGCGTCTGCACCTTGGTTTTGCCGGAACCGCCGGTCTTGCGCTTTGCCATATTGCGTCACCGCTCCGGGTAAGGAACAAAAACGCTGCGATCGCGCCAACTGGCGGCAGACCGGGGTTCTGTGCTGGCCGCGATTATAGCCAGTCCTGGCAGCGCCGCCTATAGACCTGCGATTCGGCCCACGATCCGTCATGATATTGCGCAAAACAATTTTTTCAAATATGATGCGCAATCAGCGGTTCAAGCGCACCCCCAAAGCGCACCCCCAGGTTCCCAGTTAGTTGCACCCCCGGTTGGACGGCTTCGCCGTCAAAGCAAACAAGCTTCTCGTGCTCGCATATGCAGGAGGAGGAGGAGGAGGAAACCGCCAAAATATCCGAACGATTCGCGCAAGTGACCCAAGCGTCACGCGAATCGAGTCGATGCGGTGAGCGTGGGCGGTCGTTGGCAGTGTTGCCAGCCGACCGTTCTTCATAGGCTGGCGGACAGCGTTCGCCCGCCTATTTTTTTGGCGTCGCCGCAGCTTTCCTACGCGCCGTCCTGGCTGCTGCGGGCGAAGTAGCGCCAGACGCCCAGCGCATACAGGGCCCCAAATACGGCCAGTGCCGCCGCCGTTACCGCAAACAGGCTGCCGAGGCCGAGCCCGAAAACCTGTGTCGCAAGCGTGCAACCGGCGGCGATGGTCGCGATGCGCATGGATACGCATAGCAGTGGCCACAGCATGCGCCCGGTGCCCTGGAAGGAAAAATACATGGCCATTCCCAGTCCGAGAAACGCATAGCTCGGCCCGGCGATATGGAAATACCGGGCCGAAATCGCGAGCACCTCGGGGTCGCGCGTGAACATTCCGGCCCAGAGCCAGGGCGCAATCGCCACCGCGGCGCCGATCGCCCCGCATACGGCGGCCGCGAACAGTCCGCCGGTCCAGGCGATGCGGCGCGCACGCTCCAGCTGGCCGGCGCCGACGTTGGTGCCGACCATGGCGACCAGCGTCGCGCCCAGGCCGAACACGATGGGGATCTGCAGGTACTCCAGGCGAGCGCCGATGCCGTATCCGGCGATCGCCGCCGCCCCGTGCACACCGACGAAACCCGTGGTCACGCCGACCGCGGCATTGATCAGCGCAGCATGCACGCACGCGGGCACGCCGACTTTCAGGATTTCCGCAAAGTAGCGCGACGCAGCGGGCAGCGGCCGGATCGAAACCTGCGTGGCGCCGCGCAGAATGCGCCAGCCGAGGATGGCGCAGCCGGCGAAATAGTAGGCGACCAGCGCAATCGCCGCGCCGCGCAGCCCCAGGCCCGGCCACGCCCCCACGCCGAAAATGAGCAGCGGCGAGACCGCGATCATGATCACCGCGCCGGCCACGGTGACCACGGCAGGCGTGCGCATGTCGCCGCTGCCGCGCAGCACATTCGCTAGGCTGTTCATCAGCCAAACGAACGCGGCGCCGCCGAACACGATGTTCGAATACCTAAGCGCGTTCGCGAGGCTCGCGCCCTGCCCGCCCAGCAATCGATACAGACCGGGGCCGAACAGCCACGCCGCAGCGGTGAATCCCACTCCGAGTGCCAGCGCGATCAGCAGCGCATGCCAGGCGAGCGCATCGGCGTCGGCCTGGCGGTGGCCGCCCAGCGCGCGCGCAATCGCCGATGAAATGCCCCCGCCCATCGCGCCCGCCGACATCATCTGCATCAGCATCACGATCGGGAACACCAGCGTGACCCCGGCGAGCGCGTCGGTGCCCAGGCGCCCGACAAAATAGGTCTCGGCGATGTTGACCGCCGCCTGCGCGCATACCAGCGCGACGTTCGGCAGCGACAGGCGCAGCAGCGTAGCCAGGATCGGCCCGCCGAGCAGCTGCGCACGCGCGTCGGCCGACGCGCGGCGCGCAGTGCGCTCTGGCGGCTGGCGCATGGCCGGCGTCATTGCGCCGGCGCGCCAACGCGCGCGCCGCTGGCAGCCGAAATGATGGACAATTGCGCTGTCAGAACCCGTTGCAAAATGAATTTTGCAAGGCCTGACTTAGGGGAGTATGAGGGGATGCATCCCCTCATAATGCAACCGACTCTTACTGCGCGTGGCAGCACCGGCAGCGGGCGCTTTTCAAGGAGACCAGCATGAGCAATCACGTCTACAAGCATATCGAACTCACCGGATCGTCGACCAAGGACATCGAGGACGCCGTCAATGGCGCCATCGCCAAGGCATCGCTGACGGTGCGCAACATCCACTGGTTCGAGGTGATGGAGACGCGCGGCCACGTGGAAAAAGGCAAAGTCGCCCACTGGCAGGTGACCATCAAGGTCGGTTTCACCCTGGAAGAATGAGCGCCTGCCGCGGCATTCAATTTTCCATCCCCGCCATGGCTTCAGGATTGTCGCTGCGGCTGGTGAGCCAGATGCCGGCCAGGATCATCGCCATGCCGGCGACGTGGAACAGGTGCAGCTGCTCTCCGAGAAAAGCAATCGCCAGCAGACTCGCGAACACCGGCATCAGGTGCATGAACATGCCGGCCTTGTTCGGGCCGACGCGCATGACCGCATTGTTCCAGAAGATGTATCCGAGCACCGACGGGAACACGCCGACGTAGGCAAGCCCGGCCACGGCGCCCGGCGTCCAGGTGATGACCAGGCCCTGCGCCAGCGACCACAGGTACAGCGGCAGCATCGCCGCCACCCCCACTATCGCGTTTGCGCCAAGCAGGGCGAGCGGATGCAGTTCGGGCGGACGCCAGCGCAGGCATACGGTATACAGCGCCCACAGCAGCATCGAGCCGAGAATCCACAGGTCGCCGATGTTCAGGGAGAGCGACAGGATGACCATCGGGTCGCCGCGTCCGACGATGGTCAGCACGCCGGCAAGCGAAACGGCGACACCCACCCATTGCGAGGCGCGCAGCCGCTGGCCGAGGAAGGCCCAGGATATGGCGATGATGATCACCGGCACGAAGGAATTGAGGATGGAGCCGCTGACGGCGGTGGTGTATTTGAGTCCGAGGTACGAAGTCAGATTGCAGAAAGTCGTGCCGAGCACGCCGAGCGCGAGCATGACACGCCAGGCGCGGCGCATCGCCGGCCAGCCGCGCACCAAATGCGGCCAGGCGAAAGGCAGCAGCAGCACGCTCGCGATCAGCCAGCGCCAGAACGTGAGCGAATAGGCAGGCACCTCGTCACGCAGCGCCCGCCCGGCGATCCAGTTCAATGCCCAGAACAGGATGGTGGCGGCGAGCAGCAGGTAAGGCGATACCCGGTCTAGGGCTGGGCTCTGGCGCAAGCGGAGACGGCGGCTAAGGGAAAGGCGTCATTATAGAGCGACCATCGAAGCGGTCCGGGTCGTTTGAATGCAGTCGCGCTGACGCAGGAGACTGGCGCCGGGCTGGCACGCGCCGACGCTATTGTTCCGATTCGTCGATTCCGCGCCCAATCTGTCCCCCGGCAGTTCCGCCGGCGGCAGTTGAGCGCGGCCGACCGCAGTTTCATCGTCAGCTTTCTGCAGATGGGCGCGTCGGCCTACTTCCCTTCATTCTGCCCGGCGCGGATGAGCTCGATCAAGCGCAGCGTCCTGCGCACGCCCTCTTCGATGCCTTTGTAGTCGCGCGCATCCAGCAGTGCTTTGGTGATCAGTTTGGAGCCGATACCGCAGGCCACGATGCCGGCGCCGAACCATTCGCGCAATGACGTTTCAGTGGGTTCCACACCGCCGGTCGGCATGATGCGCGTCCAGGGCATCGGTGCCATCACGCTCCTGACGAATTCGGGCCCACCCACCGAGGAACCCGGGAATAGTTTGACGATTTCGCAGCCAAGTTCCTGCGCGTCGCCGATTTCCGTGGCCGAGCCGCAGCCGGGGCTGTAGGGAATGCCGCGACGGTTGCAAAGCCTGGCAAGCTCCGCATTGACGCTCGGCCCGACGACGAATTTCGCACCGTATGAAATATAGATTGCGGCAGTCGGCGCATCGACGACGCTGCCCGCGCCGAGGATCACCGACGCATCCGCCTTGGCAAAGTGCCGGGCCAGATCGAGGAATACCTGCGCGGCGAATTCGCCGCGATTGGTGAACTCGACACATTTTGCGCCGCCGTCGGCGCAAGCCTGTATGACCTTGGCGCACAGTTCGGCGTCGGGATGGTAGAAGACTGGAATCACCCCCTGCTCCATTATTGCGCGCAGAACCGCCATCCGATCTTTGGCAGCCATCGATCGATCTCCCGTCTATAATCAGTCACACCGCCGCGGACGCGGCAGGGCGTTTGGCGCATCATACGACGATAAGGCAGACACGCATTCGCAGACACACATTCGATCGGGCTCATGGAAAAGACCTTTGACGTCGTTGCACTGGGCGAAGGCATGGTGGAGTTCAACCAGACCAAGGCAGGCCAGCCCGCCTACCTGCGGGGATTCGGGGGCGACACCAGCAATGCGGTCGTTGCGGCCGCCCGGGCCGGCGCCCGCTGCGCCTACCTGACGCGCGTGGGCGCGGACGAATTCGGAACATCGCTGCTTTCCCTGTGGCGGGAAGAAGGCGTCGACACCGCAGCAATCGAAACCGACGCCAGCCACCCCAGCGGCGTGTACTTCGTAACCCATGGTAGCAGCGGCCACGAGTTCAGTTACCTGCGTGCCGGGTCGGCAGCCAGCCGGATGTCGCCCTTGTGGCTGCGTGAGGGCAGGGCGCAAGACAGGCTGCGCACGAGCAAGACCCTGCACGTCTCCGGAATTTCCATGGCCATCTCCGCCAGCGCCTGCGACACCGTGTTCGCAGCCATGCAGCTCGCGCGCGACGCGGGCGCGCTGGTGTCCTTCGACGCCAATCTTCGGCTCGGACTCTGGCCGCTGGCGCGCGCGCGCGCCTGCATCGAAGAAGCCGTTGCGATGAGCGACATCTTCCTGCCCAGCCTGGAGGACGCGATGAGCCTGCGCGGACTGGACCAGCCGGATGCAATCATCGACTGGGGCCATGCGCTGGGCGCGAAGGCGGTGGTGTTGAAACTCGGCCGCGACGGCGCGCGGGCTAGCGACGGGACACGGCGCGAGCGCATCGCCGGCCACGCGGCGAAACCGATCGACGCCACCGGCGCCGGCGACTGCTTTGCCGGCAATCTGCTGGCCCGCATGGCGCAGGGCGCAAACCTGTTCGACGCCGCGCGCTATGCCAATGCGGCAGCGGCCCTGGCGATTCAGGGCTTCGGTGCCGTAGCCCCGCTGCCCCGCCCTGCGGCCGTCCAAGCCCTGCTCTGAAGTGTGTTGCGAATGACGGCCGCAGCGCCCGCGCGCCCATGGCCTGCGGCGCAAATGTCGATGCATCACCGGGCGCGCGCGCTGCCCGGGCCGGCGAACCTGCTGCATGCTTCCCACAAACCGTTCAAGTACACCGCGCCCAGCGCGCGATCGTACAGGCCGTAGCCGGGTTTGCCGGTCTCGCCCCAGATCATGCGGCCGTGATCCGGACGCACGTAACCATCGAAGCCAACATCGTGGTAGGCCTTGACGATGGCCGCCATGTCCAGAGAACCATCGGCGGAGCGGTGGCCGGTTTCGTGGAAGCTGCCGTCGGACTCCACTTTTACATTGCGCAGGTGCGCGAAATGGATGCGGCCTGCGCCACCGAACTCGCGCACCAGCGCTTCGATGCTGTTGTGCGCATCCGCGCCGAGCGAGCCCGAGCACAGCGTGAGCCCGTTGGCGGGCGTATCGACCAGCTTGAGCAGGCGCGCCAGGTCGTCGCGGTTCTTGACGATGCGCGGCAGGCCGAATATCGGCCGCGGCGGGTCGTCCGGGTGCATCGCCATCCTGATTCCAGCTTCTTCGGCGACCGGAACGATGGCCCTGAGGAAGTACTCGAGGTTGCGCCACAGCGCTGCTTCGTCCACCGAGCGGTATTCTTCCAGCAGGCTGCGCAGCTGTTCCGGCTTGTAGCTCGCATCCCAGCCCGGCAGTGAAATGCCCTGCTCCGGATCGATGCGCGCGACCGCTTTGGCGTCGAAGGCCAGCGTATGCGAGCCGTCGGGCAGGGCTTTGGCCATCTCGGTGCGCGTCCAGTCGAATACCGGCATGAAGTTGTAGCAGATCACTTTCACGCCGACGGCGGCGCAGTTGCGGATGTTCTGCTGGAAATTGGCGATCAGGCGATCGCGTGCGGGCTTGCCGAGCTTGATGTCCTCGTGCACCGGCACGCTTTCCACCACCTCGAATCTGAGGCCTGCAGCTTCGATGCGCGCGCGCAGCGCCTGCAACTTTTCCATCGGCCACACTTCACCCGCCGGCACCTCGTAGATGGCGGACACGATGCCGTACAGGCCCGGAATCTGGCGTATGTATTCGAGCCTGACCGGGTCGGATTCGCCGTACCAGCGAAAAGTCATCTTCATGCTGTATGCGCCTTTCAGTCCTTCAGCGCGCCCATGGTCAGGCCCTGGACAATGGACTTGCGCACGAAGAACGCGAAAATCGAAACCGGCAGCACGATCAGTGTCGCCGCGGCGCCGATGCCGGCCCAGTCGATCTTGCCGTAGGAAATGAAGTTGTACACCGCCACCGGCACGGTCTTGGTCTTGGGACCGGAGAGAATCAGCGAAAACAGGAACTGATTCCATGAAAATATGAAGGACATGATCGCCGCGGTGGCGATGCCGTTGCGCATCAGCGGCAGCACGATCCTGATGAAGCTCTGCCAGCGCGAACAGCCGTCGATCATCGCGGCATCCTCCAGCTCGGAGGGCATGCTCTAGAAAAAAGACACCATCAGCCAGATCACCATCGGCATGGTGATGATCAGGTGGGTGATGGTCAGGGCAGTGTAGGTATCGATCAGCTTCAGATAGCGGAAGATGATGTACCAGGGCAGCAGATAGCTCACGAAAGGCGTCATGCGCGCGATCAGGATCAGCACGCCGATCTTTCCCTGCCGGTACTTGGCGATGGAATACGCCGCCGGCAATCCGAGGATGAGCGAGACCGCCGTCGCCAGGGTGGCGATGATGAGGCTGTTCATCAGGTAGCGGAAGAAGTTGTACTGCTGGAACACCGCGCGGAAGTTCTCCAGCGTCGGCAGAAAAATGAACTCCGGCGGGTAGGAGATGTTCTGCACGCCGGTCTTGAGGCCGGTCATGATCATCCAGATGAACACAAACAGCGGCGGCGCGCACAAGGCGATCGCGCCCGCGTAGAACAGGATCGATCTGACGGTCTTGCTGGTCCGGGCGGCAGTCATGCGCTCTCCCGCTTCAAACGGCCGGGGCGTCGCGGCGCAGGCGGTTCATGATCACGTTGAACACCAGCACCACCAGGAACACCACCACCATCAGCGCCGAGCCGTAGCCGGCCTTGAAGAAGCCGAAGCTGACGTTGTACGAATACAGATACAAGGTCTCCGAGGCGATGCCCGGCCCGCCCTGGGTGATGGTGTAAATCATGTCGAATTCCTTCAGATTGTCCAGGGAGCGCAACATCAGGGCCGCGATCAGCACCGGCCGGATCAGCGGCAGGGTGATGTACCAGAAGATCTGCAGCGCGTTGCAGCCGTCGATCCGCGCCGCCTCGTAGGGGTCCTGCGGCAGGGACTTGAGGCCGGCGAGCACGATCAGCGTGATCATCGGCGTCCATTTCCACACGTCGACCATGACCAGCGTCGGAATGACGGCGTTCGGACTCGCGACCCACAGGCCGGGCGGAAGCCCGATGCTGGTGAGCATGTAGTTGATCACGCCGATTTCGGGATTGAGCATGATGCGCCAGATCAGCGCGACCGCGACCGGCGTCGCCGCAAACGGAATGATGTAGATTGCCTGCACCGCCTCGCTGCCGCGGAAGGCGCGATTGAAGTAGATTGCGATCAGCAGGCCCAGCCCCAGCTCCAGCGCCAGGCTCGCACCGCTGAAATAGACCATCACCTTCACCCCGTTCCAGACGCGCTCGTCGCCCCAGAGCTCGACGAAATTGTCGAAACCGATGAAGCGCGGCTCCCCCAGCCCGACGGTCCACTTGGTGAACATCAGGTAGAGGTTGAAGGCGATGGGAAGCACGATGATCAGAAACAGGACGGCCACCGCGGGCGCGGGAAAGAAAAAGCGCTGACGTCGATCGACGTAGCGGGAAACGGCGCCCAAGGCGGTCGTCATGGAAGCTAATCCATCCGGGAAATTCGGGGCCGCCTGCCTGTACCGGCAGAGGCGGCTCCGGCCTTGCCCAATCAGCGCTCCATCTTCTTGTCCGTCAACTCCGCCGCTTTCCTGGCGGCTTCGGGCACGTCCTTGCCCTCGATCGCGGCGACAATCACCTGGCCGGTAATATCGCGGATTTCGGGAACGTTGATGACCGGCGGATTCCACTGGCCCTGACCGATGTCGAAGGAGCGCATCGTCGCCGCGGTCCAGTCCGGCTGCTTGTCGTTCGCCTTGTATTCCTTGGAATCCCAGGACGATTTGCGCCCGGACGGCACGCCAGCCAGCAGCGCACCGAGGCAATTGTCCTTGTTGGTCGCCCACTGCACGAACAGCCACGCCGCCTTTTGGCGCTCGGGTGTGCTGTTCTTGGCGATCACCAGGCTCCAGTTGGACACGTGCGGCAGCTGCAGGCCCTTGGGTCCGGCGGGGATGACCGCGTAGCCGACTTTCCCGGCCACCTTGGATTCCTTCGGATTCTCATAAAGCGACTTGAACACATTGGCGTCATAGATCATCGCCGCCTTGCCTTCCATGAAGTTGGAAGTGCTCTCCGCCCAGTGCCGCATGGTGCCG
>JAAOZY010000328.1 GCA_012274205.1 Betaproteobacteria bacterium | reverse complement strand
GAGGCGATCATGACCACCGATACCGTGCCCAAGGCTTGCTCGCGCCGCATCAGCCTGCGCGGCAAGCCGGTGACCGTGACCGGCATGGCGAAGGGCGCGGGGATGATTCATCCGGACATGGCGACCATGCTGGGCTTTGTCGCGACCGATGCCGCGCTGAGCCCGGCGGCGTTGCAGCTGATGCTGGAGCAGGCCGCCGCGCGCTCGTTCAACCGCATCACGGTGGACGGCGATACCTCGACCAACGATTCGTTCATGCTGATCGCAACCGGTGCTGCCGGCACGCCGAACATCAGCGGCGCAGATCACCCGGACTACGCCGCGCTCGCCGGGGCGGTCACCGAAGTCGCGGTGTGGCTGGCGCAGGCGATCATCCGCGACGGCGAAGGCGCGACCAAATTCATCACGGTGCGGGTTGAAGGCGGCAAGACTGAAGCCGAATGCGGCAAAGTCGCGTACGCGATCGCGCATTCGCCGCTGGTGAAAACGGCGTTCTTCGCCTCCGACCCGAATCTGGGCAGGCTCTTGTGCGCAATCGGCTACGCCGGCATTCCCGATCTCGAGGTCGAACGGGTGCAGCTGCACCTGGGCGAGGTGCAGGTGGCGAAGAACGGCGGCCGCGATCCGGCCTATCGCGAGGAGGACGGCCAGCGCGTGATGCGGCAAAGCGAAATCACGGTGCGGGTCGAACTCGGCCGCGGCGCGGCGCAGACGACGCTGTGGACCTGCGACCTGTCGCACGACTACGTTTCGATCAACGCCGATTACCGCAGCTGAAACCCATGAGCGAACTATCCAAATTTCTCGAACGCGCCGAAGCCCTGGTCGCCCGCCTGGAGGTATTGCTGCCCGCGGTGCAGCCGCCGGTAGACTGGAACGCGGGCATCGCCTATCGCTGGCGCAAGGCCGGCGGGCATGGCCATCTGCAGCCGGTAGCGCATCCGCACAAGATCAGGCTGTCGGATCTGTCCGGCGTCGATCGGCAAAAACATCTGATCGAGCAGAACACGCGCCAGTTCGTGAACGGGCTGCCGGCAAATAACGTCCTGCTGACCGGCGCGCGCGGCACCGGCAAGTCCTCGCTGGTCAAGGCGGTGCTGAACAAGTTCCATCGCCAGGGGCTGCGTCTGATCGAGGTGGACAAGCACGACCTGATCGACCTGCCCGACATCGTCGATCAAATCTCCGTGCGCCCGGAACGCTTCATCATATTCTGCGACGATCTGTCGTTCGAGGCGGCAGAGGCGGGCTACAAGGCGCTGAAAGTGGTGCTCGACGGCTCGATTTCGGCGACTTCGGAAAACGTGCTGATCTATGCCACCTCCAACCGGCGCCACCTGATGCCCGAGTACATGCAGGAAAACCTCGAGTACAAGCACGTCGGCGAGGAGATTCACCCTGGGGAGACCTCGGAGGAGAAGATTTCCCTGTCCGAGCGCTTCGGCCTGTGGGTATCGTTCTATCCGTTCGACCAGGACGACTACCTCGGCATTGTCGAACACTGGCTCGCCGAGCTGGGCTGCTCGCCGCGCGAGATCGCCGCCACGCACGAGGAAGCGCTGCAGTGGGCGCTGTCGCGCGGCTCGCGCTCCGGCCGCGTGGCCTGGCAGTTCGCGCGCGACGTGTCGGGCCGCCTGCGTGCCGCTGCTGCGCCGCGCGCCAAGCGCGGTTGAATACGCGCTTAATACGATATGAGGGGATATCTCCCCTCATGCTCCTCTGAATCAGGCCATTTCGATAGTTCTGAAATGGCGTCCAGGTCTTCAATTGCCCCACTCGTGGAAGTGGTTGCCGCGGTAATCGAGCGGCCGGACGGGTCATTCCTGCTGGCGCAGCGCCCGGCGGGCAAGGTGTATGCCGGCTACTGGGAGTTTCCCGGCGGCAAGGTGGAGCCGGGCGAGCCGCTGACTGCGGCGCTGGCGCGCGAGCTGCACGAAGAGCTCGGCATCGAGGTATTGCGCGCCTATCCCTGGATCGTCCGCACCTACGCCTATGCGCACGCCCACGTGCGCCTGAATTTTTTCCGCGTGCGCGCCTGGAATGGAGAACCGCACGGCAAGGAAGCGCAGCAGCTCGCGTGGCAGCAGCTGTCCGCGCTCGCGGTCGAGCCGCTGCTGCCCGCCAACGGACCGGTGCTGCGCGCGCTGCGGCTGCCGTTCGAGTACGCGATCACGCACGCGGGCGAAATCGGCGCGGACGCGCAACTGCGCTTGCTCGAGCGGCGCCTGGCGCAGGGCCTGCGGCTGGTCCAGGTGCGCGAAAAGAGCATGCCGGCGGCGGAGCTTGCGCGCTTCGCCGGCGCAGTGATCGCAGGTGCGCACGCGCATGGCGCACAGGTCCTGATCAACTCGGATATCGAGCTGGCGCAGCGCCTCGGCGCCGACGGCGTGCATCTGAATTCGGCGCAGCTCGCGCACCTTGAGCGCAGGCCCGCGCTCGACTGGTGCGCGGCGTCCTGCCACGACGCAGGAGAACTCGCGCGCGCGGCGGCGCTCGGAGTGGATTTCGTCGTGCTCGGTCCGGTGCAGGCGACGCCGACGCACCCGGGTGCGCGGATTCTGGGCTGGGACGGTTTTGGCGCGCTGGCGCAGGGCGCGAGCTTGCCGGTATTCGCGCTCGGCGCAATGCGGCCGGACGATCTGGAAGCCGCGTGGCGCCGCGGCGCGCACGGCATCGGGATGGTGCGCGGCAGCTGGCGCTAGCCTATGGCGCGTCGCGCTTCGGCGCTGCCGGGCTCGCGTCCTGCTCCTCCTCTGCGCCCTTGACGGCGACGCGGTACTCCTCGCTTGCCCATGCGCCGAGGTCGATCATCTTGCAGCGTTCGGAACAGAATGGCCGGAACGGTGACTCCGCTCCCCAGCGCACGGGCGCGCCGCAGCGCGGGCAGGCGACGGTGCGCGTATTCTGGGTCACAAATTACACAGCGTGAGTTCGAATTCCACGTTCGAACTGCTGGTGTGCGGGCGCACGTCGTCGCCGAAAATCGTAAAGCGAATGTTCAGCGCATATTTGTTGGCGCTGATCTCCGGAATGAATTCGGAGCTCTGCGGCAGGCGGATGCCCACCATCTGCACCACCCTGCCGCCGA
This sequence comes from Betaproteobacteria bacterium, assembly GCA_012274205.1. Classification (GTDB taxonomy): domain Bacteria; phylum Pseudomonadota; class Gammaproteobacteria; order Burkholderiales; family SG8-39; genus 2-12-FULL-64-23. Next base: position 16,089 of record JAAOZY010000328.1, on the reverse strand, counting down.
GCATTTGCTGAAACAGCCCCTGCTGCGCGACGATCCTGGCCGGCTTGCCGCTCTCGCGCAGCAGCCGCAGCACAATGGCCGAGGCGTCGCGGATCGGATACAGCGGGTTGATCCAGCCGTGCAGGTCGAAGGCGCGCGCGCCCGAGTCCCGGTGCAGCCAGTAGTGGTACGAGGGCAGGTCGAATTCGCATACGCCGCCGGGGATGCCGGTGCGCTGCTTGATCGACATCAGCCATTCGTTCTCGCGCAGGTACTGGCCGATCTTGCCGGTCATGTTGAACAGGGCGGAACTCGCCTGCTCGATCTCGGCGATGACCCGGCTCAGCACTTCCTCCGAGATTTCCGGGTTGTTGCGAAATGACAGCAGCACCTGCTTCTGCCGCTCCAGCTCCTGCAGCAGGTCGGATTTCAGGTCGGCGCGGCCTGCAACCTCGAGAATCTCGAACAGCGTGAGCAGCGCGGCGTGGTGGTCCATCGCGTCATGACGGGCGAGGAAGAAGCGCACGCGGTCGAACAAATCCTCCAGGCGCAGCAGGGTGCGGATGCGCTCATTGAAGGGATATTCGTAAATGATCACTATCGCGCTGCTTGTCCAGGGTGAAGCTCTTGTTTGAAAGATTTTGACCGATTCACAGGCAATTTACAACCTCAGCCAGCGGCAGCGGCGAGCTGCAAATAGCGCGCGTGCAGCGCCTCGACTTGCCGGCGCAGATGCGCAAGGTCGCCGCTGTTGTCGATCACGTCGTCGGCCGGTGCAAGCCGCGCCGCGCGCGTGACCTGGGTCGCCATGATCGCGCGCACCTGCGCCGCGGAAATTCCGCTGCGCGCGGCGGCGCGCGCCACCTGCAATTCTTCGGGGCAGTCGACCACGAGGATGCGCCGGCAACGCGCGCGATAATTGCCCGATTCGATCAGCAGCGGCACCATCAGAATCGCATACGCACTGCGTGCCGCGCGCACCTGCGCAGCCGATCGCTCTCCGATCAGCGGGTGCAGGATGCCCTCGAGGCGGCGCTTGCTGTCGGCGTCGGCGAACACCCGCTCGCGCATGCGCGAGCGCTCCAGCGCTCCCTCGGCGCTGATGTAGTCGGCGCCGAAGGCGGCGCGTATCGGTTCGATTGCGGGGCCGCCGGGTGCGGTGAGGGCGTGTGCAATGGCGTCGGTATCGATCACCGCTGCGCCCAGTTCCTCGAACACCTGAGCTGCGGCGCTCTTGCCGCTGCCGATGCCGCCGGTCAGCCCGACGATATAGGGGATCGAGGGCATGGTCTGGTCAGCGCCGCGCCCGTCGGCGCGGCTGTGCGCACTGGAGTTCATGGCGAAATGCGGGAATGCCTCCCCTCGAGCCTCCCGGTGTCTGGCGTTGCAAGCGTATCCCGCAAGGGCTGCTCAAAGCAGCTTCAGATAAGCGTAGGTCAGCGGCTTGCCCCAGAACAGCGCCACTGCGCCGGCGACCGCGAGATAGGGGCCGAAAGGTATCGGGACATTGCGTCCGTGCCGCGCAAATATCATGAGCGAAATGCCCGCGATGGCGCCGACGAAGGAGGAAGCCAGCACCACCAGGGGCAGCATCTGCCAGCCGACCCAGGCGCCGACGGCGGCGAGCAGCTTGAAGTCGCCGAATCCCATGCCTTCCTTGCCGGTGGCGAAGCGGAAACCCCAGTACACGCACCACAGCGAAAGATAACCCGCTACCGCGCCGATCACGGCCGATGCAAGGTCGACGAATGTACCCGACAGGTTCAGCAGCAGCCCGGCCCAGACCAGCGGCAGCGTGATCGAATCGGGCAGCAGCTGGGTGTCGAAATCGATGAAAGCGAGGGCGATCATGCACCACAGGAACGCCATTGCGGCGAATGCGGCAAGTCCGAAGCCGAAGTGCCAGGCGGCGTAGGCGCCGGCGATCCCACTGAACGCTTCGATCAGCGGATAGCGCAGGCTGATGCGCGCGCCGCAGGCCGCGCATTTGCCGCGCAGCGCCAGGTAGCTGAGCAGGGGAATGTTCTGCAGCGCCGTTATCGGTTGCGCGCGCAGGCCGGGCAGTGCGAGCGCGGCAGCGCCAGGTTGAACGGCTCCTGTTCGGGCGGCTTCTCGCCGCGCAGTTCGGCGCACTGAAGTTCCCAGTCGCGCTGCATGATTTTCGGCAGGCGGTAGATGACCACGTTCAGGAACGAGCCCACGCACAGGCCCGCGGCGAGGCAGACCCAGGGAAAGACGGCGGGGTGGCCCAGCGTCCCTAGCAGCGACATGTGCCAGACCGATGCGGCGAGGCGGCGGGGAACGCGCGCGGACGACGCTTGGCTGCCGGTCTCGCCACCCCGCGCCTGCCGCCTTAAACCGCTTGACCGAGTTTGAAGATCGGCAGATACATCGCGATCACCATGCCGCCGATCAGCGTGCCCAGCACCACCATGATGATCGGTTCCATCAGGCTCGAGAGCGCTTCCACCGCGTCATCCACTTCCGCTTCGAAGAAGTCGGCGACCTTGGACAGCATGCCGTCCAGCGCCCCGGATTCCTCGCCGATCTGCACCATCTGGATCACCATGCTCGGGAACACCGCCGTGTCAGTCATGGCTACCGTAAGGCTGGAGCCGGTGCTGACCGCCTGCTGAATCTGCTTGGTTGCCACCAGGTAGACGTAATTGCCCGACGCGCCGCCCACGGAGTCGAGCGCCTCCACCAGCGGCACGCCGGCGGCGAACATGGTCGAGAGCGTGCGCGTCCAGCGCGCGATGGTGGAGATGCGTATCAGGTGGCCGAACACCGGCGCCTTCAGCAGCAGCTTGTCCATGAAGATCTGCACCGCGAGTGAACGCTTCCACGCATACATGAAGCCATAGACGCTGCCGAAAATGACCGGGAAGATGATGTACCAGTACCTGACGAAGTTGTCCGATATCCCCATCACCACCAGCGTCGGCGTGGGCAGGTCGGCGCCAAAGCTGGTGAATACCTGCTTGAACGCCGGGATCACGAAAATCATGATCACCGCGGTGATGATGAATGCGACTGCGATAATGGCGATCGGATAGAACAGCGCGGACTTGATCTTCGACTTGATCGCCTGGGTTTTTTCCTTATAAGTCGCCAGGCGGTCGAGCAGCGATTCGAGAATACCGGCCTGCTCGCCCGCGCCCACCAGGTTGCAGAACAGGGGGTCGAAATACAGCGGAAACTTGCGGAATGCCTGGGTCAGGCTGGAGCCGGTCTCGACGTCGGTCTTGATCGCCATCAGCAGCCGCGCAACCGCCGGATTGCTGTGCCCCTTGCCGACGATGTCGAAGGACTGCAGCAGCGGCACGCCGGCTTTCATCATCGTGGCCAGCTGGCGCGTGAACAGGGTGACGTCTTTTTCCGTGACGCTGCCGCCGCTGCCGGCGCGCTGCTTCTTGACCTTGGTGACCAGAATGCCCTGGCGCCGCAGCGTTGCATTGACAACGGCCTCGCCCTGGGCGCGCAGCTCGCCTTTTACGACTTTGCCTTGCTTGTCCTTCCCTTCCCAGACGAAGGTGAAGTCCTTGATTTTGTCTCTTGCGGCTGCGGCTGTGGCCATTTTTTCCTCCGGCGCATTCGGACCGCGCCTATTGTATTACCTACCGGTGCATTCATGATGCACTGCCGGCGGCTTTTTGTAAAGGCTGAGGTTATGAGCCTAATGTATTGAAGATAGGAATGTTTTTACCGGATAATCTGAGGCCGGAAGCGCCTGTATGCGCGCGACGCAATCAGGAGCCTTCGACTGGCGGAGGCGACTCGGCCTTGGGCCGGAACAGGCGCACGGTCCTGACCACGCGGTCCTGGGTCTGGACAATTTCCATCGGCACGCCGGCGATCTTCAGGCTGACGCCGGCTTCCGGAATGTCCTGGAAGTGTTCGATGATCAGTCCGTTGAGCGTCTTCGGCCCTTCCAGCGGCAGCGCCAGGCCGAGCTTGCGATTGAGCTCGCGCAAGGGGCTGGTGCCCTCCACCAGCGCGCTGCCGTTCTTGTCCCAGGCGCGAATGGTGGATATCGACGGCGCATTGGTGGTGAACTCTCCGATGATCTCCTCGATGATGTCCTCCAGCGTCATCAGCCCCTGCAGCTCGCCGTACTCGTCGACGACCAGCGCGAGGCGCTGGCGGTTTTCCTGAAAGTACTGCAGCTGCGCGAACAGTGGCGTGCTGGCGGGGATGAAGTAGGGCTCCGCCAGCAGATCGACGAGATTGTCCCGCCCGAGTTCTCCGTCGCGCATCAGTGCCAGCACTTTGCGCAGGTGCAGGACGCCGGCGATATTGCCGAGCTCGTTGCGGTACACCAGCAGCCGCGTGTGATAGCTGGTGGCGATCTGTTCGCCGATGCGCTCCAGCGGCGCTTCCAGGTCGATGGCCTCGATCTGCGCGCGCGGGGTCATGACGTCTTCCACCGTGACTCGCTCGAGATCGAACAGGTTGACCAGGATGCTGCGGTGATTCTTCGGTATATAGTGCCCCGCCTCGAGCACCAGCGAGCGCAGCTCTTCGGCGGTGAGGCGCTGCGGTTCGCCGCCGGCGGGCGGCTTGAAGCGCAGCAGCGCGAGCAGCGCGGAGACGAACAGGTTGACGAACCATACCACCGGATAGAGGAGTTTCAGCAGCGGCGTGAGCACGTAGCTCACCGCGAATGCAATGCGCTCGGCGTACGCGGCGCCGATGACCTTGGGCGTAATTTCGGAAAAAATCAGCAGCGCCAGCGTGATCGCGATCGCGCTTACGCCAGGAACCCACTTGTGCTCGCCGAGAATCAGGTGGGCGATCATCGCAGCCAGCGTCGCCGCGCCCGCGGCCACCAGGGTGTTGCCGAGCAGTATTACGCCGAGCAGTTGATCAGTGCGCGCGAGCAGTGCATGCGCCAGTCGCGCGCCGCGGTGCCCCTGGTGGACCAGATGCTTCAGCCGGTAGCGGTTGAGCGCCATCATGCTCGTTTCCGCGAGCGAGAAAAACGCGGACAGCAGGAGCAGCACTACCAGCGCGCCGAACTGCGCCGATAAGGGGATGTCGTCCATATCAGCTTGGGCGGCGCTCCGGATGCAAGGCGCGGGGCGCGGCGCATGCGCCGCGCAGCGACAGCGCCGGCGCGGTGCAAGCGGGCTCGTGCATCCTGCCCCCGGGGTTTTGCCTGCGCACGCTTATACCTTCCCGAGGATGACCTGGAGCACGAACATGCTGCCGACATAGGCCAGCAGCAGCGCGGCGAAACCGGCGAGTGTCCAGCGCAGGGCCGTGCGCCCGCGCCAGCCCCAGCCGTAGCGTCCGACCAGGAGCGCGGCGAAAATGATCCAGGAGATGACGCCGAACACGGTCTTGTGATTGAAGCGCGCCGCCTGGCCGAACACTTCCTCCGAAAAGATGAAGCCCGAGACCAGCGTCAGCGAAAGCAGCACGAATCCGAGCGCGATGATGCGGAACAGCAGCGTCTCCAGCGTCATCAGCGGAGGCAGGGATGCCAGCGGCCCCGCGAGGGTGCCCGCGTGCAGCCGGCGCTCGAGCAGCGTCATCAGCGTTGCATGCAGCGCGGCGATGGTGAACAGGCTGTAGGCGAGCATGGCGACCAGCAGGTGGATCCTGAAGGCGAAGGTATGGGTGTAAGTCGGGATCTCGGGGCCGGGGAAAAATACCGGCAGCAGCGCGCACGCCGCGGCCAACGGCAGCACCAGCGCCTGCATTCCCTTCATGTCGTAGACCATGCTCTCCAGCCAGTAGATCAGCACCGTGAGCCACAGCGTCACCGACAGCGCCTGGGAAAAGCCGAAGTGCAGCTCGGCCTGTGCCACCAGACTGGCGTAGAGCAGGTACGAGTGCAGCGCAAATGGCCCGAGTATGGCGAGGCGCTCCCAGGAAGCGATGCCGGGCGCTACCTCGCCGGCCTCCGCCTGCGCGCCGGCGCTCCAGCGCGTGCGCCAGAAATGCCATCCGAGCGCTGCATAGAGGAGCGAGGTGAGCGCATAGAGTAAAATGCCGGACATGGCCAAATTTTACACTACAGAATGCTAGACAACCTGACCAACCGCCTGTCCCGGGTCATCAAGACCCTGCGTGGCGAGGCGCGCCTGACCGAATCCAACGTCGCAGATGCGCTGCGCGAAGTGCGCATGGCGCTGCTCGAGGCCGATGTCGCGCTGCCGGTGGTGAAGGATTTCATCGCCGCGGTGAAGCAAAAGGCGATGGGCGAGGAGGTCATCGGCAGCCTGACGCCGGGGCAGGCCCTGGTGGGCGTGGTGCAGCGCGAACTGGCGGCGCTGATGGGCGGGGCGAATGCGGCGCTCGATCTCGCGGTCACGCCGCCCGCGGTTGTCCTCATGGCCGGCCTGCAGGGTTCGGGCAAGACCACCACCAGCGGCAAGCTGGCGAAGTACCTTGCCGAGCAGAAGAAGAAACCGCTGCTCGCAAGCTGCGACGTCTACCGTCCGGCCGCGATCGAGCAACTGCGCACCATCGCGGGACAGCTCGGGATCGATTTCTACGAATCGGCGCAAGGTCAACAGCCGCGCGAGATTGCGCTGGGCGCGCTCGACTATGCGCGCAAGCACTACAACGACGTGCTCATCGTCGATACCGCCGGCCGGCTCGCGATCGACGCGGCGATGATGCAGGAAATAACCGATCTGCACGCCGTTCTGCATCCGGCCGAAACCCTGTTCGTGGTCGACGCGATGCAGGGCCAGGACGCGGTCAACGTGGCCAAGGCGTTCAGCGAAGCGCTGCCGCTCACCGGTGTGGTGCTGACCAAGCTCGACGGCGATGCGCGCGGCGGCGCGGCGTTGTCGGTGCGGCAGGTCACCGGCAAGCCGATCAAGTTCGCCGGCGTGGGCGAAAAGCTTGCCGCGCTCGAGGCGTTCCACCCGGAGCGCATGGCCGCGCGCATCCTCGGCATGGGCGACGTGCTGTCGCTGGTGGAGGAGGCGCGCAAGGGTGTCGACGTGGCCGAGGCGCAGAAGCTGGCCGAGAAGATCAAGAAGGGCAAGAGCTTCGACCTCGAGGATTTCAAGCAACAGATAAGCCAGATGCGCAAGATGGGCGGACTCTCATCGATGATCGACAAGCTGCCGGCGCAGTTTGCGCAGGCGGCGCAGGCGCAGTCGGCCGACATGGGCGAAAAGCAGATGCGCCGCATCGAAGGCGTGATCAATTCGATGACGCCGCAGGAGCGCGCGCGGCCGGAGCTGATGAAGGCCTCGCGCAAGCGCCGCGTCGCCGCCGGCGCGGGCGTCCAGGTGCAGGAGGTCAACCGCTTGCTCAAGCAATTCGAGCAGATGCAGAAGATGATGAAACAGATGCAGAAGGGCGGCATGGCGAAGATGATGCGCGGGATGAGGGGGATGATCCCCGGGATGCGCTAGCAGGGTGTTGAAAGAGGGGGCGATGCCCCCTTTTAAATCCCCCAAGTCAGGGCTATTGAAAAACGCTTCCCTCTGAGAGGACGAGAGAATGACGCTCTGTTTGATGTCCGGGAAACGTTTTTCAACAGCCTGCTAGCTGTATCGCCCGCCCGCGAACGCTAATAGCCTATTGCCGCCCCGTCGCTGCGCGGGTCAGACCCGCCCGAGCGCGTGCCGGTGTCGGGGTCGATGCTGATGCCGTGCGCATGGCCGGCGAGTTCGTTCCAGGCGCCCCAGCGGTTGAGCACATGGCCCCGACGCTCCAGTTCCTTCAGCGTGCTCTGCGGGTAACGGCCTTCTATGTTGAGCAGGTCGCGCGGTTCACCCAGTGCGAAGCGGCCCGAAAGCCAGCGCGGCGATTCGATCGCCTGCTGCACGTTGAGGCCATAGTCGATCATCGCAACATAGGCCTGCAACTGGATCTGCGGCTGGCCGTCTGCGCCCATGCAGCCGAATACCTGCCACAGTTTGTCGTCGCGGAAGGCGAGCGAGGCGATCAGCGTATGCAGCGGCCGCTTGCCCGGTTCGAGCCGGTTCGGATGCGCCGGATCGAGCGAAAAATAGGCGCCGCGATTCTGCAGCACGATGCCGCTCGCGCCTGCGACCACGCAGGAGCCGAATACGCCGTAGAGGCTGTGGATGAGCGAAGCCGCATTTCCTTCGGCGTCGACGGCGCAGATGTACACCGTGTCGCCGGCGAGGCTGCCATATGACGGCACCTTGTCCCAGGGCAGTGCGCGCGCCGGATCGATCAGCTTGCGCCGTTCGTCGGCATAGGCGCGCGACAGCAGGCGCTCGACCGGCACGCTTGCGAATGCGGGGTCCGCGATCCAGCGGTCACGGTCGTGGTAGGCAAGCTGTTTCGCCTGCACCAGGAAATGCACATGGTCAGCGCCGAGGTATTCCATCGCCGCGAGCTCATAGGGCTCGAGCAGATTCAGCATCTGCAGCAGCGCGATCCCCTGGGTCGGCGGCGGCGTCTGGTACAGCCTGACGCCGCGATAATCGGTGAATATCGGTTCGCGCCACTGCGCGCGCTGCGCGGCGAAATCCGCGGCGGTGAAGAAGCCGCCATTCGCCTGCGCGTGACGTGCGAGCTCCTGCGCAATGCCGCCTTCGTAGAACGCTGCGTGTCCGCCCGCCCCCACGGCGTCAATCGAACGCGCCAGATTCTCGTTCACCAGGCTTTCCCCGGCGCGCGGCGGCCTGCCATCCTTCAGGAAAATCGAGGCGGCTTCGCGATTCTGCGCCAGTTCAGGCGCGGTCGCCGCGATCCATCCGGCGAGGCGCTCGGTCACCGGGAAGCCTTCGCGCGCGTAGCTCGCGGCGGCGGCGAGATCGCGCGCCAGCGGCAGGCGCCCGTACTCCGCGTGCGCCGTGCACCAGCTCGCCACCGCGCCCGGCACGGTGAGCGTCGCGGGCAGGATGCCGCGAAACGGGATTTCCTCCATGCCGCGGGCGCGGAATGTTTCGATGCGGGCGCTGGCGGCGGCACAGCCGGCGCCGTCAAGGTGGCGCACGCGCTTCTGCTTGGCGTCGTAGATCAGCCAGAACGCGTCGCCGCCCAGGCCCGTCATATGCGGGTAGATCACGCTCAGTGCGGCGCTGGCGGCGATTGCCGCATCCACCGCCGAGCCCCCCGCCTTGAGGATTTCCACGCCGGCTTCGGAAGCGAGCGCATGCGGGCAGGCAACCATTCCGCGCGGAGCAAGGGTTGGCGGGCGGCCAGTGGGCATATCGATCATGGGTGGGTCGTTTCTGCGGCGGTAAAGGACCGTATGGGAACACAAGCGTGGCACCCAGGCAATGCGCTCGCGCAAGACCATGCGTCGCGCGACTCTTGGCATCCCCGCGGCGACGTGATCGGCGGGATTCGAATGCGGGCTTGCCCATGCAAGGTATTGCATTGAAAACTTGGAAATATCCGCGCTTGCCGGGATACGCCCGTCCCCACAAATCCCTTGCCAATAGGTGCCAAAACGTCGTAGAATCGCGCTCTTTTTTGAGTTTCGGGACAAGAACATGGTTGTGATTCGCCTCGCCCGCGGTGGCGCACATAAACGCCCTTTTTACAACATGGTCGTGGCGGACTCGCGCCGGGCCGCAGGCGGCAAGTTCATCGAGCGTGTCGGCTTCTATGATCCGAAGGCGCCCGAGGGGCGCGAGAACCTGCGCGTTGCCATGGACCGGTTGACCTTCTGGCAAGGCAAGGGTGCGCAGCTCTCGCCCACGGTGGCAAGGCTGGTCAAGCAGTTTGGCAAGAAAGTCGCCGGTACCGCCGCTGCCGCAGCAGGGTAAGCCGCCTGCGCAGCTGATCGTGATGGGGCGCGTAGTCGCCCCTTACGGCGTCAAGGGCTGGGTCAGGATCGAACCCTACGGCGCGGTTCCCGACAGCTTGAAGTCCCACCCCGCGTGGTGGGTGGGCAGGAACGGCGACTGGCGCGAATGCATGGTCGCCGAGTGTGTGCTGCAGCATGGGGCGAGCCTGGTGGCGCGCCTCGAAGGCTGCATCGAACGCGATGCGGCGCTGGCGCTGAAGGGCAGCGAGATTGCGCTTGAGCGCGAGGCGCTGCCGCAGAGCGCGGACAACGAATTTTACTGGGTCGACCTGGTCGGCCTGGCGGTAGTGAACATGCAGGACGAGAAGCTGGGCACGGTTGCCGAGCTTTTCGAGAATGGGGCGCATCCGGTGATGCGCGTGGTAACGGACGGGACCGAGCGCCTGCTGCCATTCGTGGAGCAGGTGGTGCGCCAGGTGGACATGGCCGCAGGCCGGATCCGCGTGGAGTGGGAGCTGGACTGGTGATCCACTTCGATTGCGTGACGCTGTTTCCGCAGATGTTTGCGGCGCTCACCGAATCGGGTATCACCGGCCGTGCGCTGAAGGCGGCGCACTACGATCTGGAGTTGTGGAATCCGCGCGACTTCACCAGCGACAACTACCGCACGGTGGACGACCGGCCCTATGGCGGCGGGCCCGGCATGGTGATGCTGGCCGAGCCGCTGGAGCAGGCGATACGGGCGGCCAGTGGACGCGTGGCAGGCTGCGGGCGCAGGGTGATTTACCTGTCGCCGCAGGGCAAAGCGCTCGATCACGGCAGGGTGATGGAACTCGCGGCTGGACCCGGCGCAGTGTTGCTGTGCGGGCGCTACGAGAGCGTGGACGAAAGGTTGATCCGCCGCGCGGTCGACGATGAGATTTCCATCGGTGACTATGTGCTTTCCGGCGGCGAGCTGGCGGCGATGGTGTTGATCGACGCGGTGGTGCGGCAGTTGCCCGGCGTGCTGGGCGACGAGGATTCGGCGGTGCAGGATTCGTTCGTGGGCGGACTGCTCGATTGTCCGCACTACACCCGGCCCGAGGAATATGCAGGCGAGCGCGTACCGCCGGTTTTGATGTCGGGGAACCACGCCGAAATCGGACGCTGGCGCCTGAAGCAGGCGCTGGGCAGGACCTGGCTGAGACGGCCGGATTTGCTGGCAAAGCGCGGCATGAGTGCGGATGAATTGAAGCTGCTTGAGGAATTCAAGCGCGAACAGAATACCTAGGATACAAGGAGCGAAGTCATGAACCTGATCGAAACGATGGAACAAGAAGAAATCACGCGCCTGGGCAAGACCCTGCCCGTGTTTGCGCCCGGCGACACCGTGATCGTCAACGTCAACGTGGTCGAGGGTGAGCGCAAGCGGGTGCAGGCCTACGAGGGCGTGGTTATCGCCAAGCGCAACCGCGGGCTCAACTCCTCCTTCATCGTGCGCAAGATATCGGCAGGCGAAGGCGTGGAGCGGACGTTCCAGACCTATTCGCCCCTGATCGCCTCGGTCGAGGTGAAGCGCAAGGGCGATGTGCGCCGCGCCAAGCTCTATTACCTGCGCGATCGCTCGGGCAAGTCGGCGCGCATTCGCGAAAAGCTGAGCAAGCGCGCCGTGCCGGAGATGCTTGTCGAAGAGGCAGCTGCGGAATAGATTCTCCTATCCGCTTCAATGCAATAAGGGACGCCCTTGGCGTCCCTTTTGTTTTTTGCCGGATGCGGCGCAGCTACGCTGTACACATCTGTTCCAGCAGCCGCTGCATGAAGGATTCGCACAGCGCCACCTGCTCCAGCGTCACATATTCGTCCGGCTTGTGCGCCTGCTCGATCGAGCCCGGGCCGCAGATGATCGCGGGTATGCCGGCCTGCTGGAACAGCCCGCCCTCGGTCGCATAGGCCACCTTGGACGCCGATTTGCTGCGCGACAGCGCCTGCGCGAGCTGCGTGACCTGATCCTGTTCGGCGGTATTGAGCCCGGGAATTTCAGCACTGGTCCTGAAACTGATGCTGGTATCCGGATCGGTCCTGTGCATCTCGGGCAGGATCACGCGCTCGGCGTAATCCTTGATCTCGCGCTCAAGGGCTTCCGGATCTGCGCCGGGCAGATAGCGAAACTCGAATTGAAAATTGCATTCGCGCGGCACGATATTGCCGGCGGTGCCGCCGGCGATCACCCCGGTCTGCAGCGTGGTAAACGGCACGTCGAAACCGTAATCGCGCGGCTCGCACTCGCGCATGCGCTCGGCCATGTGGCGGATGTAGGTGATGATGCGGGCGGCGTACTCGATCGCATTCACGCCCTGCGGCGTGAGCGCGGAATGCGCTTCCCTGCCGCGCACGCAGCACTGGTAGGAGCGCTTGCCCTTGTGCGCGATCACCGGCTGCATGCTGGTGGGTTCGCCGATGATGGCGCCGGCAGGCCGGATGCCGTTGCGCGCCAGGTCCTCGAGCAGGCCGCGCGCGCCGATGCAGCCGACTTCCTCGTCGTAGGACAGCGCGAAATGCACCGGCGCCTGCAGGTCCGCCGCGGCGAAGCGCGGCGCCATCGCCAGCACCACGGCAAGATAGCTTTTCATGTCGCAGGCGCCGCGACCGTAGAGCCGGTCGCCCTTGAGCGTCGCCTTGAACGGATCGCTGCTCCAGTTCTGGCCGTCCACCGGCACCACGTCAGTGTGGCCGGAGAGCACGATGCCGGGCTTCGATCCTTTCTGCACCGTCGCGAACAGATTCGCCTTGTCGCCGCGCGCGTCGTAGGTGAGGCGCGAGTCTATGCCCTGCGCCTTGAGGTAGTCGCGCGTCCACTCGATCAGTCCCAGATTGGAGCCGCGGCTGGTAGTGTCGAAGCCGATCAGGCGCTCGATCATGGCCAGGGTCTCGGGTTTGATCGGAACACGCTGCGCTTGGTTCATGCGGTACCTCCGTCGTTGAGATGGCAGGCGGAGAAATGCAGCGGCGCGATCTCGCGCAACTGTGGTTGCTCGATTCTACACCGCGGCATCGCATGCGCGCAGCGCGGATGGAAATGGCAGCCGGCGGGCGGTGCGAGCGGCGAGGGAATTTCGCCCTTGACCGGGGCGAAGCTTCTGCGGCGCGCGTCCAGCCGCGGCAGTTCGGCCAGCAACGCCTCGGTATAGGGGTGGGCGGCGCGCGCAAAAATCTCTTCGGTCGGCGCCGCTTCGACCACGCGTCCGAGGTACATGATCAGCACGCGGTCCGACAGGTGCCGCACCACACCGAGGTCGTGGCTGATGAACAGATAGGTCAGGCTGGATTCCTCGCGCAGCCGGATGAGCAGGTTCAGCACCTGCGCCTGGATCGACACGTCCAGCGCGGCCAGCGCCTCGTCGCAGACCAGGAATTCCGGCTTCACCGCAAGCGCGCGCGCAATGCCGATGCGCGCGCGCTGGCCGCCGGAAAACTGATGCGGGAAGCGCCCGAGCAGCGCCGCGTCCAGGCCGACGCGCGCGAGCAGCTGCGCCACGTACTCGCGCTGCTCGCGCGCCGCGATCAGGCCGTGCACGACCGGCGCTTCGCCGACGATGTCGAGCACGCGCATGCGCGGATTGAGCGCAGCGTAGGGATCCTGGAAGATCATCTGAACTGCGAGCCGGATCGCGCGCTGGCGCTGCGCCGGCAGCTGCGCCGTCTCCTCGCCGCGCCAGAGGCGCGTGCCGGCGGAAGGCTCGAGCAGGCCTGCCGCAATGCGCCCCAGGGTGGATTTGCCACAGCCGGATTCGCCTGCCAGTCCGAGCACTTCGCCCGGGCGCAGCGCGAGGTCAACCCGGTCCACCGCGTGCACCGTCTCCTCCGTAATATCCGCGCCGAGCAGCCGGGCGAGCTTCGCCGCGGCATCCATGGGCTTGACGAAGCGTTTCGACACGCCGCGCAGCTCGAGCAGGGGCAGCGGCAGTGCGCTCATCGGCCTGCCTGGTCGCGATGCGCCGTGGATACGCCTGCGAGCCGGTGCGCCGGGTTCATGCGCTCAAGGGGTGGAAGCAGCGCACCTGCCGGCCCGCGACCGGGCTGGACAGCGCCGGGTCGGCGGCGCAGGCGGCGTCGGCGCGGCTGCAGCGCGCGCGAAAGGCGCAGCCGGGCGCGAGGTCGAGCAGCGAAGGCGTCATGCCCGGAATCTGCGGCAGCGGCTCGCCGCGGCGGCCGCGCCCGGGCACCGAGGCGATCAGCCCCTGCGTGTAGGGATGCAGCGGCGCATCGAGCACCGCGTCGACGCCGCCGCGCTCGACGATGCGCCCGGCGTACATCACCGCGATGTCGTCGGCCAGGCCAGCGATCACCGACAGGTCGTGGGTGATCCAGATCAGTGCGGTGCCGGACTCGCGCGCGATCTTCTGCATTTCGTAAAGGATCTGCCCCTGTATGGTGACGTCGAGCGCCGTGGTCGGCTCATCCGCGATGATCAGCTCGGGCCGGTTCAGCAGCGCGATGGCGATGGCGACGCGCTGGCGCATGCCGCCGGAGAATTGGTGCGGATAGGACGCGAGGCGCTCGTCCGGGGCCGGAATGCCAACGCGCGCGAGCGCATCGCGCGCGCGCGCGCGCGCGGCGGCGCGGCTGATGCGCGCATGCGCCTGTATCGCCTCCACCATCTGCGTATCCACGCGCAGCACCGGGTTCAGCGTCATCATCGGGTCCTGGAAAATCATGGCGACGCGCTTGCCGCGTAGACCGCGCATCGCCTCGGGCGGCAGCGCGAGCAGATCATCTTCGCCGAGCAGGATGCGGCCGGCGACCACGCGCCCGGGCGCATCGACCAGGCCCAGGATGGAAAAGCCGGTCACCGACTTGCCCGAGCCGGATTCGCCCACCAGGCCGAGGATCTTTCCCGGCGCGACCGAAAAGCTCACGTCCTCGACCGCCCGGACTACGCCCTTCCTGGTGAAGAAATGCGTGCTCAGATGCTCCACGCGCAGCGCGGTTTCACTCATTGCTGCAGCCTCGGGTTGAGCACGTCGCGCAGCCGGTCCGCGACCAGGTTGATGCTGACGATGGTCAGCAACAGCGCGACGCCTGGAAAAAAACTGATCCAGTATTTGCCCGAGAGCATGTAGTCGTAGCCGTTCTTGATCAGCAGCCCGAGCGAGGGCTCGGTAATGGGCACGCCGATGCCGAGGTAGGACAGGGTCGCCTCCAGCGCGATCGCGGCCGCAATCTGCACGGTGGCGATCACGATCAGCGGCGGCAGGCAGTTGGGCAGCAGATGGCGCAGCAGGATGCGCGCGGGCGGCAGCGCGAGGCCGCGCGCGGCTTCGATGTAGTCCTTGCCGCGTTCGATCAGCGCCGCGCCGCGCACGGCGCGGGCGTAATAGGCCCATTGCACCATGATCAGCGCGAATATGGTCTTGCCGATGCCCTGCCCGAGCAGCGCCAGCAGGATCAGCGCGATCAGGATCGAGGGAAACGACAGCTGGATGTCCGCCACGCGCATGATCGTGGCGTCGCTGCGTCCGCCGAAATAGGCGGCCGCGATTCCCAGGGCGAGTCCGATCGCCAGCGCGCACAGCGTGCTCGCGGCGCCGACCACGAGGCTGATGCGCAGGCCGTAGAAAATGCCGGACAGGATGTCGCGTCCCTGGTCGTCGCTGCCAAGCCAGAAGGTCATGCCGCTGCCCGATTTCGCGCCGGGCGGCAGGCGGCTGTCGAGCACGTCGAGCTGCGCCAGGTCGTAGGGATTCTGCGGCGCGATCAGGGGCGCGAACACGGCGGCGAGCAGGATCAGCGCGAACAGCGCCAGCCCGGCGAGCGCGAGCCTGCTTTCGGCGAATTCGCCGGCGATGCGCGCCAGGGGCGTTTGCTCGCGTTCCATGGTGGCTCAGGCTGCCGCTTCGCCGATGCGCACGCGCGGATCGAGCAGCGAGTAGGCGATGTCGACCGCGAGGTTGATCAGGATCACCAAACTCACGATTACCAGCAGATAGGCCACGATCACCGGGCGGTCGAGCACGTTGATCGAATCGATGATGAGCTTGCCCATGCCGGGCCAGGCGAAGATCGACTCGGTGACGATCGCGAACGCGATCACCGAGCCGAACTCCAGGCCGATCACCGTGACGATCGGAATCATGATGTTCTTGAGCACGTGCACGCCGACCACGCGCGCATTCGACAGGCCCTTGGCGCGCGCGAATTTGACGTAGTCCTGCAGCAGCGCTTCGCGCGTGCCGGCGCGCGTGAGGCGGATTATCAGCGACACATTGAACAGCGCGAGATTGGCGGCGGGCAGGATCAGATGGCGCAGGCCCTCCCAGGAGAGAAAACTCACCGGAATGCCGAGCAGCAGCGTGGTCGGGCCGCGGCCGCCCGATGGCAGCCAGCCGAGTTCGACCGCGAACAGCATGATCAGCAGCAGCCCGACCCAGAAGGTC
>JAAOZY010000327.1 GCA_012274205.1 Betaproteobacteria bacterium | reverse complement strand
GCCGGCCGCGGCCGGCTACCCGGACTGGGCGAGCAAGGACGAGCGCATCCAGCTGTTCGGCATCGAGTACGTGGGCCTGATCTACAACAAGGAACTGGTCAAGCCGGCCGACGTGCCGACGCGCTACGAAGACCTGACGCTGCCCAAATGGAAGGACAAGATCGTAATGGCCAACCCGGCCAACCACGCCACGACGATATCCTGGCTGATCGGGCTGAAGGAAAACGTGTTCAAGTCCGAAGCCGACTGGCGCAAGTTCCTGCAGGGCCTGGCCGCGAACAAGCCGATGTTCGTCGCCTCCTTCGGCCCGACGCCGGCCCCGATCGAGAGCGGCGAGAAGCTGATCGGCATCTCGATGCCCAAGTACATCGTCACCAAGGCGCCGGCGCCGCTCGACTGGGCGCGCCTCTCGCAGCCGCTGATGGGCACGCCGCGCGCGATCGCGGTGACCTCCAAGGCGCCTCACCCGGCGGCGGCGCGGGCGTTCGTCGACTACTGGCTGTCGAAGAAGTCCATGGACATGCTGGCCAAGGACGTGGGCGAATACGTGCTGGCGCCGGGCGTTTTTCCGCCGATAGACGGCATCAGCAAGGCCAAGGTCATCGCCATCCGCGAACTGTCGGATGAGGAGATCAAGCACTGGGGCGCCGAGTTCAAGAAAATCTTCGACGTCAAATAGCCGCCGCGGCAGGCGCCACGACAGCCGCCCGAGCCGACCGGCCGGGCGGCTGTTTGCTGATTGCCGGTCGCCACGCCGGCGCCGATAGCCTACCGGGACATGCACCATGGAAATCCGCATTCGCGGCGTAAGCAAGCACTACTACTCCGAGGGCAAGACCATCAAGGCCCTGGACGAGGTCAATCTGACCATCCCTGCAAACAAGATATTCACCCTGCTCGGCCCCAGCGGCAGCGGCAAGACCACGCTGCTGCGCTGCATCGTCGGGCTGGAACTGCCCGATACCGGGGAGATCAGCATCGGCGACGAGTTGGTGTGGTCGAAGGAAAAGAACATCTCCATACCGCCGGAAAAGCGCGGCCTGGGCATGGTGTTCCAGACCTACGCAATCTGGCCGCACATGAACGTATTCGACAACGTGGCCTACCCGCTGCAGGTGCGCAAGCTGCCCAGGGATGCCATCCGGGAAAGCGTGGCGAAGACGCTGCGCTTCGTCCAGTTGGAGGGCTTCGAGCGGCGGCCGGCGACCAAGCTCTCCGGCGGCCAGCAGCAGCGCGTCGCGCTGGCGCGCGCGCTGGTGGCCGAACCCAAGGTCATCCTGTTCGACGAGCCGCTGAGCAACCTCGACGCCAAGCTGCGCGAGGAAACGCGCAAGGAGCTGCGCGCCTTCCTCGGCAAACTGCAGATCACCGCGGTGTATGTGACCCACGACCGCGTCGAAGCGCTGGCGCTGTCGGATTCGATCGCGGTGATGCGCGCCGGGCGGATCATCGAGACCGGCACGCCGAAGAAGATCTACTTCGACGCCGACCACCGCTTCGTCGCGGACTTCATCGGCCGCGCCAACCTGGTCAAAGCCACGGTGCGCGCACAGGAAGACGGCCACACCGTGGTCGATTCGGTGCTCGGCAGGATCGTCTGCCAGCGGCGCGACATTGCCATAGGCAGCGAGGCCACGCTGTGCATCCGGCCGGAATTCATCCGCATCGTCGAAGGCGCGGCGCAGGCGCGCAGCAATCGCGTCAACGGCCGCATCGAATCGCTGGTGTTCGTCGGCGAAGCCTACGAAGCGGAAATCCGCGCCGGCGGCGAACTGCTGCTCGCCAAGATCGACCCGGAAGCGAAGCTGAACGAGGGCGACGCGGTGAGCTTCACCCTGGATCCCGCGCACTGCCTGCTGGTCGCGATCTGAAGCGCCCCGCATGAACGACGCCCGCTCGAAGCTGACCTGGCTGCTGATCGCGATCGTCGGCGCGCTCACCGTATTCCCGGTGCTGATGCTCGCGCTCGGCAGCCTGTCCGAGGGGCTGACCGCGTTCGGCAAGTTCACCCTCGACAAGTACGTGCAGGCATACACCGATCCGGTGTTGTTCGAGGTGATGCTCAACACCGCCGTATTCGTGCTCGGCTCCTCGCTGCTGTCCACACTGCTCGCCCTGTTCCTCGCCTACCTGAACACGCGCACCGACATTCCGTTCAAATTCCTGTTCAAGGTCATTTCCATCATTCCGATGATGATCCCGCACCTGCTGTTCGCGGTGAGCTGGGCGCTGCTGCTCAATCCCTCCAACGGGCTGATCAATCTCGCGCTGAAGCAGGCGTTTTCGCTGGACAGCGCGCCGTTCAACATCTATTCGATCTGGGGCATGATCCTGGTGGAAGGGCTGCTCGACATGCCGATCGCCTATCTGATCATCGCGCCGGCGATGGCATCGTTCGACGTCGCGCTGGAGGAGTCCTCGCGCGTGTGCGGTGCGGGCAACTGGCGCACGCTGCTGCGCGTGACGCTGCCGGTGCTGCGCCCGGCCATCCTGGCCGCGTTCATCCTCGGCCTGGTGCGCAGCCTCGCGTCGTTTGCCGTGCCCTCGGTGATCGGCATGCCCGGGCGCGTGCACGTGCTCGCCACGCACCTCTACGAAATGATCGCGACCGGATTCGCCACTGATTACGGCAAGGCCGCGGCAGTGGGCATGAGCGTGCTCGCGGCTTCGGTCACGCTGATCGTGATCTACCGCGCGCTCACCGCGGAGAGCGAGAAATTCGTGACCATTTCGAGCCGCGGCTTCCGCCCGGTGGTGATCCTGCTCGGCAAGGCGAGGATGCCGCTGTTCTGGCTGGTGGGGCTGCTCTCCTTCGTGCTGATCGTGCTGCCGGTGGCGGTGCTGCTGTACACCTCGCTGGTGCCGTATTCGATGGTGCCCAGCGCGCGCGCGTTGTCACTGATGAGCTGGAAGCACTGGAGCGAGGTGCTCGGCGACCCGATATCGCTGTTGTCGCTGAAAAACAGCCTGTTCCTCGCGGTGCTCGGCGCCACCCTCGGCATCATCCTGTCGGTGTTCGTCGCTTACGTCATCGTCAAAGTGAAGACACGGGCGTCCGCAATACTCGAGTCGCTGAGTTATCTCTCGTTCTCGTTTCCCGGCATCGTCATCGGCATCGGCTTCATGTGGTTCTTCGTGCAGACGCCCCTGTACGCGACCATCTGGGCGCTGCTGCTCGGCTACATCGCCACCTACCTGCCCTACGGCATCCGCCCGTTGTCGAGCGCCTTCATCCAGATCCACAGCCACCTCGAGGAATCCTCGCTGGTATGCGGGGCGAGCCCGCTGACGACCATGCGCCGCATCATCGTGCCGCTGCTGATTCCGGGCATCGTGTCCGGCTGGATACTGATGGCGTCCATGTTCCTGCGCGAACTGACGCTGTCGGTGGTGCTGTCGCGCCCCGGCACCGAAGTGCTGGCGGTGCAGATCCTGCGCTTTGCCGAGGACGGCCTGTGGGGCAGGCTCTCGGCGCTGGGTATCGTCATGATCCTGATTTCGACGCTGCTGGTGGTCGCGGCGACGCTGGTCGGCAATCGCTTCAAGGCGGCTTAGGCGCTAAACTGCAAACACACCCGCCCCCATCCCCGCTATCATGAAAAAAAGCACCGATCCCAGCGCAGCGCCCGATTTCGAGCCGGAATTCGTCGCCGGATTGACGCGCATCTTCGACGAAATGATCCCGTTCAACCAGGTGCTGGGCCTGAAGATCGTTTCGCTCAAGGCCGACGGCGTCAAGGGCAGGATAGCCATGCGCCCGGATCTGATCGGCCACTTCATGAGCAACCGCCTGCACGGCGGCGTAATCAGCGCCGGGCTGGACGCCATGGCCGGCGTGGCGGTGATGGCGGCGATCGGCGCGCGCCACATGGACGAAGCCCCGGCGCAGCGGCTCCAGCGTTTCGGCAAACTCGGAACCATAGATCTGCGCATCGACTACCTGCGGCCCGCGATCGGCGATCATTTCGAACTGCGCGCCAACGTGATGCGCCTCGGATCGCGCGTCGCGACCGCGCGCATGGAATTCCTCGGCGCGGACGCTACGCTCCTCGCCAGCGGCGCGGCGGCCTACATCGTTTCCTGAAATCCGCACGCCGCCATGCAGGCTCAGCAACACCGGCAGCGGCCCGGCAGCGGCTTGCGGCGGCACATGCAGCAGGTAGCTGCGCGCCCCCGTGCCGATTTGAAGCGCGCAGCGATAGTCGCCCGGACGCAATGACGCCGCGCCGGCTGCCGCGGACGCGAGCGATGCCATCAGCAGGACAAGCAGGCGCAGCGCGAACACGGTAATCAGATCCTGCGGCGCTTGAACGACGAGTGCAAAGACTAGCCTCGGGCGCGCGCGGTGTCCATCGCCGCTTCTGACGCAGGCAAACAATCCTGCGGCCGGCTGGCCGAAGGGACCGT